>NYSJ01000083.1 GCA_002682975.1 Paracoccaceae bacterium | reverse complement strand
CATTTTTAGGAACCAAAAGGTAGTATCCATCAGACGTCTTTACGTGATTGTCACCGAGCGGGCATAGCAAAGTTCCTGTGTCCAAATAGCGATCAACCAGATGCTGCCACCCTAGCGCAACTCCCAGACCATCTACTGCGGCTTGTATGGCAAGTGGATAAGTATTCACAATTGTTTGCCTAACACTTTGAGGGCTATTCATGCGCTGAGATTTTAACCATGTAGTCCAATTCATCCACTCGAAATGACTACTAGCTACATCGATTAAATCCATGTTCTGTATATATTTTTTTGAGGTAACATCTGGATTGCTTGCTAAAAAATTTGGTGAACAAACAGGAAATATAGTTTCTCCGAAGAGAAGCTCGCTATGAAAATTAGACCAATCTCCATTACCTCTGAGAATAACTAAATCATTACTTGCTGCCATACACTCTTCATCATCATCCGATGAAACAATAGCAATGTTCAGATCTGGATTGACTGCTTGAAACTTATTGAGACGCGGCATTAACCATAAAGACGCAACAGAATTTGTTGCTGCCAAAGTTATAGAATTAGACGTCTCCTTTTCAACGAGACTAGAAGACGCTTCCTTTAGAATATCTAAAGCCTCTGATACTGATGAAAGTAGTTCGAAACCTTCTGATGTAATCGTAATGGATCTATGGCCTCTTTTAAATAACTGAACGCCGTAATGCTGTTCCAGCAACTTAACTTTTCTACTTATAGATGACTCCGAAATATTTAATTCTTTAGATGCTAATGTAAAACTTCCAGTTTTTCCTGTAACTTGAAATGCCAAAAGATAGTCTAGCGGAGGAAGACTTTTGCGACCCTTCGGCATAATATTACTTGGCTCCCATTAACAACTCTAACTATATTACATTAGATTTTTTAAACCTCAACCTTTTTGCCTATCAGGATTAGAGGCAAAGCCTCTCAAAAATCTTGGTCACTATTCGTAAAATATTTGGCAAAATATTGTGGTGGGACTTCAGTCCGACGAATTTTGATTCGAATCAGGGAGAAATTAATGTCTAAAATAGCGAAAAGCTTTTTGCTATCTTCAATGGTAGCCGTAGCACCAGTCAGTGTAATAGCTGCTGATAGTAGCGATCCAATTGTAATACCAATCCACAACTGGTCCAGCCAAATTGTAATGAGCAATGTGGTAGGTCAAATGTTTGAGGAGATGGGTAATAACGTTGAATACATCACCACAGACAGCCAAGCAGTGTACGAGTCAGTCCGGCTTGGAGATGTAGCTTTAGAACTTGAAGTATGGGAAGGTGCATTCGGCGCATCATTCCGAACGGCTCTTGAAAAAGGTGGTCTACACGATGTTGGGGATCATGACGCTGTTACACGCGAAGATTGGTGGTATCCAATGTGGACTAAGGATAGTTGCCCAGGCTTACCAAGTTGGGAAGCACTCAATGATTGTGCAGCACTATTTGCAACTCCAGAAACTGGAAGTAAAGGAAGGTATCTCGACGGTCCAGTTGACTGGTTGAAACATGGACAAGAACGGGTGGCAGCCTTAGGAATGAATTTTCAAGTTGTGAATGCCGGTTCAGCGGCAGCTTTATGGGCGGAAATTGGTGCAGCAGAAGCAGATAGAAAACCGGTGGTTGTTTTTAATTGGACACCAAACTTCGCGGAAGCAGTATGGCCTGGCGAATTTGTAGAATTCCCAGAATGGGTCGACGGTTGCGACACTGATCCATCAGTTGGTCCAAACCCCGACGCACTATTTGATTGTGGAAACCCAGCCAAAGGTTATCTAAAAAAAGCAGCCTGGGATGGCATGAAAGACAAGTGGCCCCATGCTTATTGTGCATTAGGCAAAATTTCTTTTACTAACCCCCAAATCGCAGAAATGGCAAAACTTGTTGATACAGATGAGCTTGAGCCAGAAGAAGCTGCTGTAGAATGGTTAGCTGCAAACCGCTCTACTGTTGACCCGGTTATTAATGCATGTAAGCATTAAGTCTTAGCTGAATTAACTGGTGCCCCCAAATCTCTAGTGTTGGGGGCACATTTTTTGTGGGACGACTTATGACCGGAAAACCTGTAATATCTGCGAAAAATGTTTGGAAAATTTTTGGTTCGAACCCCAAAAAATATCTATCACAAATTTCTGCCGACTATTCCTTTGATCAGATAAAAAAAGACGGCTACATAGCCGGTGTAAAAGACGTCTCACTCGATGTNCACAAAGGTGAAATGCTGGTCATAATGGGACTCTCTGGATCAGGAAAGTCGACCTTAGTGCGATGCCTTTCGCGGTTACACGATATCACTGGAGGTGATATCTTTGTCGATGGGCAGAATATTATGTCCTTGACCGAAAAAGAACTTATAGAATTACGCCGTTCAAAAATGGGTATGGTTTTCCAATCTTTTGGTCTACTTCCGCACAGAACTGTTTTGGAAAATGTGGCATTCCCACTCGAAATGCGCGGCCAAGACAAATATACCCGTCGGGAACGCGCCATGGAAGTCGTTAAATTAGTTGGGCTCGAGGGAAGGGAAGAATACTTTCCTAGGGAGTTATCAGGCGGACAGCAACAACGTGTTGGAATAGCTAGNAGTTTAGCCATTGAGCCAGATATTTGGTTCNTAGATGAACCNTTTTCAGCACTCGACCCTCTAATTAGAAGAGAAATGCAAGATGAATTCTTGAGATTACAAGGTCTCCTTGGAAAAACTATTGTATTCATTACACATGATTTCGATGAGGCCCTTCGATTGGCTGATCGGATAGCTATAATGAAAGACGGAATGATCGAACAATGTTCAACACCTGACGAAATAGTACTTAATCCGGCAACAGAATATGTTCGAAAATTCACCGAAGAAATTGAGAAAGCTCGTGTTGTTACCGTCGAGGCCATTTTGGAACCTACAGNAGAACAAACCACATCTACAAACNCAATTTATGGAAATAAAAAATTAAAAGATGTAGCTAAAATACTGGCCTCAGATACGCGGGAATTTATTCCTGTAAAAGATAATAATGATAAAATAGTTGGTCATATAAATCGAAAAATGGCGCTCGATATAGTGTTTGGCGAATAGTTATGAGTAAATTGAACCAAGATACNAGGACACTAAATTCGATTGATACTAATACAGGTATCGCCATGGTTCTTTTATTTGTTGCTGTGGGNTTTTTACTATCTAGAGAGATACTGCCAGCTTGGCTAATCCGCATTCCNGAAGAGTTTATTCCTCCTTTAGCGGTTTGGCTNGATCTTATATTTAACTTCATAAAAGACGACTTACATCTTATTGATCTTACNCGTGCAATTTCAGGTGGTTTAGAAGTTTTATTAGATATTACAGCTAATTTATTATACGGAAGGAACCGGTGGCCAAAATTAGGGCCTATTCCATGGGCAGCCGTCTGCGCTTCTTTTGTCATTTTAGCTTATTATCTAGGTGGATTTAAATTAGCATTACTTGCTTTAGTTACATTTGTATGGACTGCCATGATTGGTCAGTGGAAAATTGCCATGCAAACAATGTCGGTACTGACATTAGCGGCACCGTTAGCAGTTGTTATCGGTTTGGGATTGGGCGTCACTGCTTGGAAGTTTAAAACTTTTGACAAGTCTATTCGGCCAATTTTAAGTATTCTTCAAACACTACCCTTTTTCACTTATCTGCTGCCAGCCGTTATTTTCTTTAAAGTTGGGCCTACTGCTGGGGCTGTTGCTACCATAATGTTTGCCATACCACCTATGATTTTAATGACTACTCTTGGTCTCAGAAAAGTATCAACAGAAATCGTTGAGGCTGGTCACATGAGCGGATGCACACGGTGGCAAATGCTTAGCCGTGTATATATTCCCGCCGCAAGAACAGAAATACTGGTTGGAGTAAACCAAGTTATTATGCTGTGCCTCGCCATGGTAGTACTTACCGCATTTATTGGCATGCCTGGTTTGGGAGCAAAACTTTTGGCTATGATGGGATCATTCAAAATAGGCCGCAGTTTTGAGATAGGAATAACCATTGTTTTATTTGCGATTATGCTTGACCGGATGTCCAAAGCATGGGTCTTAAAACAGCCTGTTCATTTTGATCGTGGAACTAAATGGTGGCAAAGACATAAATATTTTCTGTTATCACTTTTGGCATTTTTGTTTTTTCTCCTTCTTTCACAAATTATACCCATATTAGCCGAGGTAACCCGCAAACAAAGCTTCTCGCAGGGCAAAGAAATAGACAAAATCATTAAAGGTTTTTTAGCAATTGACGCCATCAAAAATACCACTGAGTGGCTCCGTTGGTTTCTGAACGTTAAGGTACTGATACCATTTCGTAACTCTTTACTTTGGATACCCACACCAGCGTTTATACTTATCATAATGGGCTTTGGTTGGTACCTCGCTGGTAAAAAAGAAGCACTGATAGCGGGTATTTTTTTTACAATCGTAGCAATTACCGGATGGTGGGACCGTTCTGTAATTACCTTATATACAGTAATTTCTGCAGTCGTGCTGGCTACATTTATTGGTTTACCACTTGGGATACTTGCTGCAAGGTCAGTTAAATGGTCGTCTAGAATACTACTTGCCTGTGACACTGCACAGACTTTTCCGAGCTTCATTTACCTAATTCCAGCAATCATGCTTTTTGGTGTCAATGACGTAGCCGTAGTATTTTCAATCTTAATTTTTGCAGCAGTGCCACTAACAAGATATACAATTGAAGGTTTAAGGGGAGTGCCTCCAGAAATGGTTGAGGCAGCAGATATGTCAGGAGCAACACGCTTCCAAAGACTTCTGACAGTGGAACTTCCTCTCGCACTGCCGACTATGGGAGTGGGTTTCAATCAGGCAATTAATTTCGCATTTTTCATGGTTATAATCGCCGCATTTATTGGGACACAAGACTTAGGTCAGGAATTGCAACGAACTTTAGCAGGGACAGAGCTCGGTAAAAACTTTGTTTTGGGTATGAACGTTTCTCTCATGGCACTGAGCTTTGATTTTATAATCACCAAATGGACTGAAACACGAAAGCAAGCATTGGGTTTAGGATCATGAATGTAAAACCAATTTTTGAAACTCCATTTGAAAGAAAAGGGATCGTAACCCCCGGTGTTCCAATTTTACCAAAAGGGACTGAACGTCACCCTGTGCCTGGAGGTGGCTCGAGAGCACTCGCCGTTTCAGCAGGAGATCAAATTTGCGTCCTAGATTTCGATGGCCTACAACCCGGTGAACTTGTATTTTTTGCACCAGATAAGACCTCAAATGGTGCTTACTTAGGTGTTAAGGGAAGTGGTAGGCCAAACGGAGTTATCAATACTCTGGCAAATGGCTCTAAATCAGGTCAAAAGGTTTTACACGCACTTAAAAAATCGGGTTTTGATCTGGCAGTCGGTGACGGCGTTCAAATTTTTTCGGAAGGATCATCGCCGGGAGACATGGCGCATTTTACTGCCGAGTGTGATGGTCTTTTGATAATTGCAACCGTTGGCAATCTCATGGCTGCCGACACTCAAAAAACTTTAACCGACCTTATAGTCTATTTAAAACGTAGCAACTTAGGGGAAATCGGGGAAGAACTTTTGCCACCTGATCCGTTGGCAAATCCAATCCTAGATATCAATATCCAACCAGGTGTTGCTGAAACTTACGAAGTAAATAAAGGGCAGTATATTCAAGTTCTTGATGTCAAAGGTAGAGAATGTAGCGATTTTCAAGCTTTCTCACTTAGAGCGCTAGATCAAGGTTTGGAGAGAGATATTGACCCAACCACAACTCGCTCACTTATGGGTAATCTTTACCCTGAGCCTGGAATATTCAGTAAGTATTGGAGTGTAGATCAAGAACCTTTGGTTGAAATAGTGCAAGATACTTGTGGCAGGCATGATACCTTCGGTTTAGCTTGTACAGCGCGCTATTATGAGGATCTGGGTTATCCAGGTCACTTGAACTGTTCCGACAATATAACAGAGAAACTTAAGTCCTATAACGTGCGCCCTAGAGCTGGTTGGCCTGCTATAAACTTCTTTTTTAACACAATGTTGGACGAAGCTAACGCAATAACCATGGATGAACCTTGGTCGAGACCAGGTGACTACGTAATGCTTCGAGCGTTAACAGATTTAGTTTGTGTTTCAAGCGCATGCCCCTGTGACATAGATCCAGCAAATGGTTGGGTTCCAACTGACATCCAGGTACGCACATACAAAACAGACGAAACTTTCAAGAAATCAATTGGATACAGAAAATCAACGGAGGCCGAAGTGGAAGAGACAAAGAAAACCGGTTTTCACGATTGCTTCGCAAAACACACCAGGGATTTTGTGGAATATAATGGTTATTGGTTACCAAACACTATGACTAATTATGGAGCAATTTCGGAATACTGGTCATGCCGAGACGGCCTAGCAGTAATGGATCTATCTCCATTAAGAAAATATGAAGTAACTGGGCCTGACGCTGAAGAACTTATGCAAATGTGCGTAACTCGAAATGTAAAAAAACTCAGTATCGGACAGGTAGTNTACACCGCTATGTGTTACGAACATGGCGGCATGATTGATGATGGTACTATTTACCGCTTAGGAAATGAAAATTTCCGCTGGATTGGCGGTAATGATACCTCTGGATTATGGCTAAAAGAACAGGCTGTTAAAAATAATTTAAATGCGTGGGTTAGAAATTCTACTGATCAATTACATAACATTGCATTGCAAGGGAGGCACTCGAAAGCAGTATTATCAAAAGTTTTTTGGACACCTCCTACACAACCCACGGTAGACGAGTTAGGATGGTTTAGACTTACGATTGCGCGTATCGGTGACGTGCACGGAAAAGTCGCCGTTATTTCTAGAACTGGATATTCTGGGGAGTTAGGATACGAAATCTTCTGCCATCCAAAAGATGCCAATGAGATTTTTGACAGTGTTTGGAAGGCAGGGGAAGAATATGGTATCACGCCTCTTGGATTAGAAGCTTTAGATATGCTCAGAATAGAGGGGGGCCTTATTTTTGCTGGTAGCGAGTTTGACGATCAAACCGATCCATATGAAGCAGGAATAGGTTTTACTGTTCCACTAAAGTCCAAAACAGATAATTTCATTGGTAGGGCTGCCATTACAGAGCGCAAAGAACATCCGCATAGAAAATTAGTAGGGCTAGAAATTACGGGTGGTTTAGTGCCCTCCCCCGGAGATTGTATTCGCCTGGGCAAAGCACAGATAGGGGAAGTAACGTCAGCTGTGAAATCACCCATTTTAGGGAAGGTAATAGCTCTTGGTCGCGTCTCCATATCACACTCAAAAATTGGAGCAGAAGTCCAGATTGGTCAACTTGATGGCCATCAAAAGAGAATAAATGCAAGCGTTTGTTCGTTCCCGCACTTCGATCCAACGAAAGAAAGAGTTAAAGGTAACTACGAAGTGTAGTAACCTTTAACTAACTGTGATCTCTAACTGATAAATGGTGTAGTTAAAACTAACCGATAACCTTTGGTCATAAATTCGGATACAATGGATAGTTTGCACACAACTCTTTAACTGCAGCTTTTACACGTTTTTCTGATACATCATTATTATCTCCACCGTGCTCTGCCAAGCCGTCTACAACCTCTATAATCCACTCACCAATTTGACGAAATTCTGCCTCACCGAAACCCCGTGTTGTACCAGCTGGGCTTCCCAACCGAACTCCGGATGTGATTGTTGGCTTTTCATCATCAAATGGAACACCATTTTTATTACAGGTTATATTTGCTCTACCTAGTGCAGTTTCCGTGGCATTCCCTTTCACTCCCTTAGGTCTTAAGTCAACGAGCATAACATGTGTGTCTGTACCTCCAGTCACAATGTCCAAGCCTCCGGTGATTAGAGTATCAGCCAAGGCTTGAGCATTCTTTATAACTTGCTGTTGGTATAGCCTGAAATCAGGTCGAAGTGCTTCACCAAAAGCAACAGCTTTCGCTGCAATCACATGCATCAACGGACCACCTTGGATACCGGGAAAGATTGCTGAATTTGCTTTTTTTGCGATCGCCTCGTCATTAGTAAGAATAATACCGCCTCTTGGGCCGCGTAAAGTTTTGTGTGTTGTACTTGTGGCTGCATGTACATGGGGGAAAGGGGATGGATAAACCCCGGCAGCGATCAAGCCAGCAAAGTGTGCAACATCTGCTAACAAATAAGCCCCTACTTCATCTGCAATTTCACGAAACTTTTTGAAATCAAGCTGTCTCGGGATTGCGGAACCACCTGCTATAATCATTTGCGGTTTATGCTCTACAGCTAAACGCCTTACTTCATCATAATCTATATTAAGAGTATCTCTACGAACGCCATACTGAACAGCATTGAACCATTTCCCAGATTGGTTCGGCTTAGCGCCATGGGTCAAATGGCCACCAGCATCTAAGCTCATGCCAAGTATTGTATCGCCAGGTTTCAATAAAGCCTGGAAAACGCCCTGGTTAGCTTGACTACCTGAATTAGGTTGCACGTTTGCAAAGCTACAATTGAAGAGCTTACAGGCTCGCTCAATTGCAAGATTTTCCGCAATATCTACATACTCACACCCACCATAGTATCTACGGCCGGAATAACCTTCAGCATACTTGTTAGTCATTACTGAGCCCTGGGCCTCTAATACGGCTCGCGAAACGATGTTTTCGGACGCTATAAGTTCTATTTCTTCGCGCTGGCGTCCTAATTCTGACCTAATAGCGTTGAACAAATCATTATCACTGCTGTCCAACTGTTCAGTAAAAAATCCATCTTGTTTGTGAAGTACATTCATTAGCGTTTCCTTACCTTTATTCCTTACCCTGTCCAACCGAGCCCTGCTGAAATACAGTTCATACTTTGCATTAGCTGTATCCGGTGCTCATTACTATCATTATCTCTTACTATTTTTAACAATTCCACTTGGGTCTTGTGAGCCCAATCCAACTGACTTTCATTTTTTTCAATAAGCGCAACTACATTTGGAAATCTGACGCCGATCTTACGTTCAGTTAAATCCTCTATTACTTCAATGCAACAATCATATTCGTAACTAACTTTTTTATATATTGCTTGCGCTGTTTTCTCCTCATTTACCAACTCACTGTAAAGTAGCGCTATTTCCATATTTGCCAACAATAGAGACTTTTCTATTTCATCAACAGACAATTGAAAAAGTGGTAACCTACTCAACGTCTTTTTGAGTACTTTTTTTCCAGATGAACCTCTTATTTCAAAAAACTTTTTTACAGCCTCCCCAAATCCATACCAGCTGCTAATTAAATGCCTGTTTTGGCTCCACGCAAAGACCCATGGTATTGCCCTCAAGTCAGACAAACTGGACGCACCAAAACGCCTTGCCGGTCGAGAACCAATTTTCAACAAAGATAATTCATCGACAGGGCTCGCTTCATTGAAATATGACACGAAGTCACTATGATTTACTAGGTTAAGATATGAAAGTTGGCTTAGACTTGAAAGGGCCTCCATAACGTCCTCTGCCTCTGGATCCACGGCCGACACATTAGGAATACCAGAATGATGCAACACGGAAGATGAAAGAAGCTCCAACTGGGTCGCAGCAGTACCAACGTTTGCATATTTTGAGGTTACGACTTCACCTTGCTCTGTCAGCTTTAATTTGCCGTTAAGTGTACCCTTGGGTTGAGCCGCTATAGCTCGGTCAGTTGGGGCTCCACCTCTGCTTACCGAACCACCTCGACCGTGAAAAAATTTTGGCTTAACGCCATTTTCGGAAAGTGACCGAGCGATTGCTCTTTGGGCCTTATCAAGGGTCCATGATGAACATAGAAAACCACCGTCCTTGTTACTATCAGAATATCCCAGCATGATTTCCATGAAACCGTCGGCATCTTTTAGACTTCTCGCTGCAAGAGGAAAATCATAAACCTGCCTCAGAATATCTGGTGCCTTATCAAGATCCTCTATAGTCTCAAATAGTGGGACAACCTTTAAAGATAATTTTTCTGAACCAAAGCCAGCATAGCGCGCTAATAAAAGCACAGAGAAAATATCGGCTGCTGATCTGGTCATAGACAAAATAAAAGGCCCAACCGATTCTGGGTCGGGTCCATTTTGTATTGTGAAAATTAACTCTAGTAGAGAAAGCAACTCGACTGATTCATCACTTAAATCTGACTTATCGAGAATGGGAAGGTTTGGTTCTAACAGTTCGGTTTTTACTTGCTGCAACCAATCCGCAGATCCAAATTCCTGACATGAACCATTAATACTCCAAATATTTTGAAGTACTCTTGTAACGACCTCGGAATTCTGCCGCACATCTAATGTGTGTGCACTAAAACCAAAAACAGCGGCTTGCCACCTTAATGGCCGAACAAGCTTTTCCGAAATATTTGAAGCACCGACAGAGCACAATGCTGCCTCAATATCTTTCAAATCGTTAATGAAATCCTTTGCATACGTATATCTACGCTCGTCCAAACATTGGTTCATTGCCGTAAGTGCCTGACGAAAAGTTTCGTTTGGATTTCTTCGTATTAAACCGTCTGGATCTTCCGATCTTGATCTAATTATCTTGTCTAAACTGGAATAATAACTTTTGGAAAGGGGCATAATTTTATTAGAAATGCTCAGCTGCGACGCGAGGTCGGTTAAACTTTCTGAGTAAACCGACAAAACCATATCTTTTGCTGACTGAATTGCAAACAAAGTTTTCTCAGTCGTAACATTAGGATTACCATCCCGATCTCCTCCAATCCAAGAGTGAAACCGAAGGTTAAAATGATCAAAATGTTGCTTTCCAAAAACCGATGTTATTGCCTCATCATAGCTTTCAAATACACGTGGAATGGCTTCAAAAAGACTTGTTTTGTAAAATTGTAGGCCCCACTCAATCTCTGCCTCTAATGAGGGCCTCTCCAGTCTTAGCTCTCCAGTCAACCAAAGTAGGTCTATTTCCCCCTCGAGGTCCTTCTCGAGTTGCAGTATTTCCTTCGGACCCCATCTAAAACTGTCAAATTTAACAAGTGTTTGATAAATGCGTCGGTGTATCTCGAGAACCGAAACACGTTTTGCCTCAGTCGGATGGGCAGTAATTGTTGGACCAATACCTAGTTTATTTTTCTCCAAAAGCCCTAGAAAGAGTGATTTCTTATCGGTATCACAATGCGATAAAACTCCCCTAAAATTATATTGTGAAGGTTCCTCACCAGGGTTATCATTGTAACCTGAAAGTCTTGATCGCCTGATATTAAGAATTTCATCCAATATTTGGGAAAGATGAAACCAAATAGTCACAGCTTGAAACATATCGCAAAACTGATCAGGTCGACACAGATAATTACCCGATCTTATCTCTTTGGACAACGCAGGTGCACGATTATCCAAAACCTTAAACCATGAATTATGCAAGCGATTTTGAAGAACGCTTGCATATGACTTATCGCTATTAGAGTTATTTTGATCTACGTCTGGTAACATTATGTATCCTACGGACAAGCAGTAGTAAGCCTCAAGCTGCCTTTTGCATGACCTTAGCGATTGTATCACCTATTACCGCAGGGTTAGGAGCAACTGTCACACCAGCGGCCGATAAAATTTCAACTTTCTCGCTAGCACTCTCACCGAAAGCAGAGATAATGGCGCCCGCGTGCCCCATAGTTCGACCTTTCGGTGCCGTCAGACCAGCCACGTAAGCGACAACTGGTTTTTTTACATGCTCTTTTATGTAAGCTGCGGCTTCTGCTTCCTGAGGACCACCTATTTCTCCTATCATGCAAATCACATGAGTATCATCGTCTTCTTCAAATCGTTGTAAGATATCTTTAAATGATGAACCGTTTATGGGATCACCACCTATGCCCACAGAAGTGGAAACTCCAATTCCGTGTGCTTTCAACTGTGCGGCAGCTTCGTAACCCAAGGTGCCTGAGCGCCCGACAATACCAACATTACCTTGGAGGTAAATATGACCCGGCATTATTCCCAGCAAGGCCTTGCCAGGACTTATTGTACCAGCACAATTAGGGCCGGTCAAAACCATACGTTTCTCCTTTGGATACCTGTACATATAACGCTTTACCTGTATCATATCTTGCGCTGGAATTCCGTCTGTTATGCAAACGCAATACTTAATACCTGCATCCGCGGCCTCCATTATACTGTCAGCTGCAAAAGGCGGTGGAACAAAAACTAAACTTGCTTCGGCACCGGTAGCCTCTACAGCATCAGCGACAGTATCGAAAACTGGTAAACCTTCGACTTCCATGCCACCTTTACCGGGAACCACCCCTCCGACGACATTAGTACCATAGTTGACCATGTCGGTTGTATGAAATCGGGCCATCTTCCCAGTTATTCCTTGTACAATTACCGGAGTGTTTCTATCGATTAATATACTCATTTTATTGCCCTCAAGTTAGGTTCTTTGTTGGAGTCGCTTTGCCAAGCTTCTACTGAACGCTCCGCTGCCTCCATCAATGTCGTTGCTCTAATAATTGGAAGCCCTGATTTAGCTAAGATTTTTTGACCTTCTTCAACGTTTGTGCCTGCTAGTCTGACAATTACCGGCACATTAACCTGAACCTCTCTTAAGGCTTGCACCACACCTTCGGCCACCCAGTCACAACGGTTTATTCCGGCGAAAATGTTCACAAGGACTGCCTGCACATTATCATCGGACATAACTAGTCTAAAAGCTTTGGCGACCCTTTCAGGAGTCGCACCACCGCCAATATCAAGGAAGTTTGCGGGTTCTCCTCCAGCAAGTTTAATTGTATCCATTGTGGCCATCGCCAGACCAGCACCATTTACGATACAACCAATATTACCTTCTAATCCAACATAACTGAGACCTCTGTCCGCGGCTCGACTTTCTCTAGGATCTTCCTGGCTTTTGTCCCGCAATTCAGAAATGTGTGGATTTTTGAACAGTGCATTATCATCAAAAGTCATTTTGGCATCTAGAGCGAGAATTCGGCTATCTCCTGTAACTACCAATGGGTTTATCTCGACCATAGTGGCATCATGCTCTCTAAAGGCTTGGTAACAACCCTGCAGAGTCCTAACCATACTTTGGATGAGTGCCGGATCGATACCCAACTTGAAAGCAATTTGTCGACATTGAAAATCTTGCAAGCCAACAGCTGGCTCTACCGTTGACCGGACAATACTTTCCGGCTTTTCCGCAGAAATATCTTCAATGTCCATTCCCCCCTCCGCAGATGCTACGATCATTACACGTTGAGAAGATCTATCAAGCACAAATCCGAGGTAAATTTCTCGATCAATTGGCACACCGCCTTCAACGTAGACGCGGTAAACGCCTTTACCGTTTGAATCAGTCTGGTGAGTAACTAGTTTGCTTCCGAAGAGATTTTCGCATGTCTCTACGATTTCAGTATCGCTGTGACAGACCTTAACACCACCAGCTTTTCCTCGACCACCTGCATGTACCTGCGCCTTCACAACCCAAGTATCACCACCTAATTCGCGAGCACGGTAAGCGGCTTGTTCTGGACTGTACGCAAGAGCTCCTGGCGGAACCCCTACACCGAACTTTGCTAATATTTCTTTTGCCTGATACTCATGGATATCCATTCATTCATCTCCAACTAAAACTTTTTTCAATTCTACTTATTATTCTGCTGCAACCGCACGGTCGTAGGAGGTAGTCAACGCCTCATTAACAGCGGCCTCATCAACATTGCCGCCTAAATCACGTATTGCTTGAGCGAACCGATTTACTATTTCAGTAACCGACTCACGAGTCAGTAAGTTCAGAATACCTATTCTTACCTGTACTGGTTCAGATAGTGTGGGCCAAATGCCAAAGTTTTGTGCTCGGCAATGCTGAACTAGCTCCATTTCTCTGCCAGCCAGGTCTTTGGATAGGTTTAAAACTATTAGCGAGGTCATGTTGGATGTCACTTCACAACCCATAGCCTCTACAGCTGAACGGAGAGCGTTTTCATGGTATATATAATCAGCGGCTCGAGCTGCTAAACCTTGAGAAAGTGTTATACGCAAAGCTTCATGAAATGCTGCTATTGCATAAGCGGAATGGGTACGATGATAGGTACCTTTCTCCACGTCTTTTCTTTCCACTACACCCCAATGACGAGCTTCCATCACCGGGTGGTGAACAAATGATCTGGCTCCCGATGAAATAACTGTGTCGATGAAACGTTCACTGAAGGACACTGGAGCGTATGTGACCGGCAAACAACAAATACCTTTTTGAGGGCATGAAGCCCAGCCATGCACGCCTGGGTAATCATCAATTCTGAAGTTTGAAACACCGAGTGAGGAGACCGCGTCAACGAGCCCTAGAACGTCGTACTTTTCACAAGCTGCACTAAAGCCTTCTAAATCGTTTATTCTTCCAGATCCAGTCTCCCAGTGCGCCATGGCGGCCCATTTTGGTTTATGCTCACTCAGCGCCTTATCGATAATTTGTTGCGTTACAGACTGCCCATGAGGAACATTTATTGTAACCACTGATGCTGCCTCAGGATTAAGTGAGTTTTTAGCCATCTCCGCTGCTGTTGCTGCTTTCATTCTCACAGAAAGTCCATCAATGCCCGAGAACGTGCCGTTGACAAACATTACAACCTTATCGCCCGGCTGAACTCCACTGAACATCATGTCCAAGCCGCTCCAACCAGTACCTGCCACCCCAAATGTGTGGATGTTGTCAGTACCCCAAACTTCTCGAAGCATTTGCTTGCACTCAATCATCCCTCTGAGGACATCTGAATGCATGTGATCCGCTAAACCAGCATTTGAAAATGCTGCTAGCACTCTTTCATCTGTATTTCCTGGACCAGGTCCAGCTGCAATTGTTTGAGGGATTACTAATTGTTGGAAAATTTTATTGTTAGGCATGACTACTCCGTGCTACTTTTACTAGGCCTCTCTAGTTCATTCCCAAAGAAAAGAAAATACCTCTTACTATTGCTTTTGGGTATCTTTAGGGATAGTATTTAAACTACCCATATGGCTAAATATACGATTGTATTCAGATTTTACTATACAAATGGGTGGTTTTTAAGAAAGTATCAAATGTCTAACACAGATATACCTAAGCCGATCGACCTTATTCTATGCGATGG
>NYSJ01000009.1 GCA_002682975.1 Paracoccaceae bacterium | reverse complement strand
AAGACTTATACTTTGAGTAAATTTTAGTCCTCTGAGATGATTTCTCTCTATTTCAGAAAAACCACCTTCTGGGCCGACCAATATAGCCCATTTTCCTTTATCAAGATTCTTTAATTTAACCTCTGATTGTTTTAATTCTTCATCACAGACTAAGATTTTTCTATCTCTTGGAAAATTATTAAGTACGTCGTTAAGTTTTTGTAATTCGACTATTTTGGGAACGTATGTTCCACCACATTGCTCTGCAGCCTCTCTTGCGTGCGCCCTTAGTCTATCGATGCTAATTCGGTCTGAGTTTGTATGTTCCGTTCGAACTGGTATTATTTTTCCAACTCCGAGCTCAGTTGCTTTTTCAACTATGAAGTCAGTACGGACTTTCTTTAAGGGAGAAAAATAGAGCCATAGGTCGGGAGGTAGCATTTGGGGGATTGTTTGCTTTATACAAAACAACATCCCCTTTTTCTTTGAGATCTCTTCAATAGAAGCGATCCATTCCCCATTAATTCCGTCAAAAATTAAAATTGAGTCACCGACACGCTTGCGCATCACAGAAAAAATATAATGAGCTTGATCCTTGTTTAAAGGAACGGATTGCGCTTCCCTTAAAGAGTGATCTACAAAGAGTCTAATTTTATTCATATTGGATGATAGTGTATGCCCCATTTGGAGCCATTACCAGAGGCGAAAGATCAAATATTTGATGCCGTTAATAACAATTGGGTGGACATGCATGCACCAAANTGGTCGCAGCCATTTTTAAAGTTATCAAGAATGGATCGTCCGATTGGAACATGGCTTTTATTGTTGCCGTGCTGGTGGGGACTGCTGATGGGGATGCTAACCAATGGGACTCCAAATTTGCACGATTTATGGATTTTCATAGCCTGTGCAGTTGGAGCTGTTTTAATGAGAGGGTCGGGTTGTACGTGGAATGATATAAATGACCGTGAGATCGATGGTAAAGTTGAGCGCACAAAACGCAGGCCAATTCCTAGCGGTTCAATAAGTGTGAGAAACGCCGCTCTTTGGATGGTAATTCAAGCTCTTTCTGCCTTATTTATTTTGTTGACCTTTAACACTACCGCAATTGCCTTAGGCTTTATAGCAATATTACCGGTTGCTATTTATCCTTTTGCAAAAAGATTTACCTGGTGGCCACAATTNTTTTTAGGAATTGCATTTAACTGGGGTGTGCTACTAGCCTTTGCNGCCTCCACAAATTTTNTGANTTGGCCGTGTATTATACTTTATTTCGCAGGAATTTCTTGGACTTTATTCTATGATACAATTTATGCGCACCAAGATAAAGAAGACGACGCACTGCTTGGTGTNAANTCAACAGCAATTTTGTTCGCAGATAGAACTAAAATTTGGNTATTTTTGTTTGCNTCTTTAGCAGCGGGNTTAATGATCNTATCATTCATTATTTCNATAAACGGCTTTCAAATGTTTATCGCNATTATAGGTGCTNTGTTTTTTTACTTTCACATGGTTTGGCAAGTCNTCNAANTAGACATCCANAACAGTCAAAATTTGTTGNNCAANTTTCGCTCNAATAGGAACACAGGNTTGATNGTNGTTGTNTTTTTAAGTATTTCNNTTCTNGTTTAACTNCCTTAANTTANNTCTCGATAGTNTTAAGATACCGTGTCGGCTAAATGTTCAATTCCTCNATCAAATTNAAATATTTAATTTTTGGTTTAGCTNCTTGTNTTTCGGTATTGGCNGCCATNNNTTTTGCTNTTTTTATTGAAACTNTNTCTAAANATCAGCTTAAGTCTGNTCTNNATAAAGCCGNNTACTCCTGGGCNAAAATTGATCCTGATGGGNTGCANCTATTCATTCATGGTAATGCACCAACAGNTTCTGANAGANTAGGTGCCATNGAGGTNGCTCGCTCCATAGTTGCTCCAAAACGGTTAATTGANAATATNTTTGTTGAAGATAGNACTAACACAAAACAAAAAGTTCTGAATTTAAAAATACTTAANTCNATGNNNAAAGTACTTATAATTGGTACTTTCCCAACGGGGTTTGGTCCTTTTGANTTTGAANAGATNNTAAANAAGCNGTTATCTCGCAGTGATGATTACGATATTATNGCTGATCAAACAGAGNTGGCTCCTCCTGTGAATTGGGANGCANTNANTNTGTANGCTGTTTCTTTACTAGATANNATTAAGATTGGGAAAATTGNGACAGACGGCAACCNACTTTTGGTTGAAGGTATAGCNAGTGANAATCGGTATAANNGNAACTTNAAAGAATACATAAAATCAAGGGCTCCACCCAGCTTCCCGGTTGAAATATCTTTTCAACAACCTCGTAAATTGATTTCCCCTTTTACTTTTCAAGTAGAGATTAAAAATGGATCATTGGAGTATTCAAATTGTGTAGTTTCTGATGAAAAAAGTAAGGGTCAAATAATAAAAATGGCCAAAAAATTTAATGCTAAGGCTCAGGAAGAATGTTTAGTTGGCCTTGGAGAGCCAAGTCCCCAATGGACTAAAGCATTAGAGAAAGCCTTTTCCGTTTCAGCAGAGCTGGTAAATGCTAAAGTAATATTCGATAATCTCAATGTTTCTATTATCCTTGACCATTCGTTCTCCAAAAAGGAATATAGTGAACTTACAAAGTCTTTATCAACTACTTTTCCACCAGAGTTTGTTTTATCTTTAGTAAAGCTTTCAAACGATGATAATAATAATCTTCCTTCTAACAAAGTTGTAGCTACTTTAAGCCCGGAGGGTCTTGTGAAAATCGTGGGCCCTGTAAGCGAGAGGTTTGATGAAGAACTTATAGCCAATTTTGCCAAAGCACGCTTTGGTTCAGAACAAGCGTCTACTTCACTTTATAATGTGGAGTCGCTTCCTGTTGATTGGGGCTTTAGAATTATTGCAGGTTTAGAGGGGCTTCATGAGTTGAAGAATGGAATATTAGAGATCACTCCAAATTTGATAGAAATCAAAGGTAAAACACACCGACAATTTTCTTCAGCTAAAATTACAAAAATCATCGGTGATAAGATTGGCTATAATCAGCGTTTATCCATTGAAATTGATTACGTTGCAATGCCAGTACCTGTCGATAATAGTTTAACTGCGAGGCAGTGTGTAGATAAAATTAACGATGTACTTCAGTCAAGAAAAATCAATTTTGAACCTAGTTCAGACAGAGTGGATCTTAGAGGACAAAAAATTCTTGATGATATAGCAAAAATTTTGTTCAATTGTGGTGATAATATTTTGGAAATTGGTGGGCACACTGATAGTCAGGGAAGAGAGCAAATGAACCTAAACCTGTCTCAGGCGAGGGCAAATGCTGTGTTGTTTGAATTACAGAGGCGGCGAATTTTAACAAAAAATATTGTAGCTAAAGGTTATGGCGAAACTCGTCCCATTGCATCAAATGATACGGAGCAAGGGCGAGAACAAAATAGAAGAATAGAATTTAAACAAATAGATCTATCATTGGATGCTAAAGTGTCCTCTGAGGATTAAATTGATAATTAGTGTAGGCAAACCATGAGCCAGATCGATTTAATAATTTTTACCTCAATTGTCCTCTTGATTACTTTTTCTTTAGGATGGTTGGCGCATGTTTTAGTAGAAAAGCTTTTCTATAAATCTGAGAGAAAACAGACAAATGACCAGGTTATGGCAGAGGCTTTTCTTAACGCTGAGTCCGAGCACGCACTGATAGTAGACAAGTTAAAAAAAAGTGATGCAGAATTAACAAATAAACTGGCCCAAACTCAAGCTGAGTTGAAAGCAACCATGGATGGTTTGCACATCGCTAGAGTTGAAATAGAAAGTTTGCGCGAGAACTCACAAAAAACTCGAAAAAGAAAAAAATAAATTAGTAGGATGCTACCATCGCTCTAAAGCCTTTTCGTCGTCTACTATGGGCTCAACCCAATGATAGCCATCCTTTGTAACTTCTTTCTTCCAAAAAGGTGCTCGACTTTTAAGATAATCCATCAGAAATTCGGCTGACTGGAAAGCTTCGTGACGATGCATAGCNNCAGTAGCGACCATCATTATCCGATCGCCAGGAAAAAGTTTTCCATGTCTGTGTATTACTAATGCGTCATTTAGTGACCACCGCTCCATCGCTGTCTCGACATAGTTAGAAATGGCGTTTTNGGTCATGCCAGGATATTGCTCAATATCCATGTGAAGTAGTGAATTTGTACTATTGTTCCTTACAACTCCTTGGAAAGATACAATNGCGCCATTATTCCNACCGCTNTTATTTAAAAATTCTAATTCTTTACCAATATCAAAATCATTGGATTGCACAGATACCAGCACCTTACCCTCCTGTCATAGGNGGAAAAAATGCTATTTCCGNAGCCCCNCTCAATTTTGTATCAAAATCACAGAGTTCTTGATTGACGGCCACTTTTAAGGTGGAAAGATCTGCNAATGCGATTTCGTATCTTGGCTCTCTCTGCCTTAATTCATCNACAAGTCCGATGATTGTTTCAGATTCTGTTTCTACCATCTCATAAGAAATGCCTATGCGTTCTCTAACCCAAGCGAAATATAAAACTTTTATCATTTGCCCTCTCTGAGTGTGGGTATTGCTTTTTTGAAGTATTCAAAACCTGTTATAAGTGTTAAAATGGCCGCTATCCATAGCATAACTAGGCCAAAATTTTCTAACCAATATAAAAAATCTAAGTCTAGTTTTGTACTTTGATCTGTCTCGGAGTTCTGTGAAATGCNAGTACTATTACCATCTTTTCTTGANGAGAATTTTAACGCATAATGCTCCACCACACCNTGTGCAAATAGCAAAGCAATGGATAGCATTTGTGAGGTTGTTTTCCATTTAGCTAAGATNGTGACTTTTAAGTCTATTGAATTANTACCAACAAATTCTCTAAGTCCAGAGATGAAAACTTCTCTAAATAGGATAAATGTTGCTGGCAGGACGAGCCAAGGAGACATGCTCGAATANCCTACAATTACCATAAGAGCAATTACGACCATTGCTTTGTCTGCAATTGGATCCAACATAGCGCCAAATTTAGTCTCTTGACGCCAGATACGAGCGAGATAACCATCAAACCAGTCAGTGATGGAGGCGACTAAAAATAGGAGTAAGGCAAACCAATCTGCGTAAGGCCTGTCGAAGTATAGAAACATTACAGCAACGCCTGGCGCAGCTAATAATCGTGTCATGGTTAAAATGTTGGGAATCGTCCAAATCATCGAGGTTTTAACCTATATTTTTATTCTATTGTTACAAATCACTATTATTTAACGGAAAATTACCCGTAGTCTTAAAAACGTTGCATGGTATTTCGAGCATGCTAATAAANTNCTAATTTTCTATAAAAATTCNAACTAAGCGCAATAAGGCTAACTCGTAACCNTGTACCCCACAGCCGACAATTACACTATCGGCGCGCTGCGAAACATACGAATAATGACGAAAACTTTCTCTTTTGTGAATATTTGATATATGAACTTCAACGATGGGTCCTTCGAANATTTCCAGTGCATCAAAAATCGCTACAGAGGTATGTGANTACGCACCNGGGTTTATGATTATTGCATCTGAAGTCTCCCGTGCTTCATGTATTAACTCTACGAGCTTACCCTCATAATTAGTTTGTTCAGAGTTAAGTTTCATTCCATGTTTTTCTGCAAGCTCTTCACAAGCTGCTTCAACTTTTTTTAAAGTGATGTCTCCATACAATACCGGATCTCTTTTACCCAGCATGTTAAGGTTTGGTCCGTTAAGAAGCAGAATGTTTTTGGCCATTTTGGTCTCCTATCTCGTTTTAATTATATTTGGACCTCTTAAAGGTCACTTGCAAGTGCTAAGTTATCGCCCACAAAATAAGGCNAGCACCAAGCAAAATTCTGTAAACAATGTACGGTAAAAACCCGAAAGAGTTCAAAAAGCGCAGCATAACTGCAATAGCCAGATATGCTGCTAAATAAGAAAAAATCAAAGCTGTAACNATAATTTTAAANTCAAAATCATTACNGTTTAAATGATTTTCTACTGCGGACAGAGCAGTNGCTGCAATGATTACTGGAATGGACATTAGCATAGACACTCGAACAGCATGTTCACGGCTATAACCCATNATNCTTGCTGCCGTNATAGTTATCCCTGATCNTGATGTGCCCGGGATTAATGCCANAGCTTGCCAGAAACCAATTTTTAGGGAAAGTTTTAAAGACCACGATATTTCCGTTTCATTAGTAATTGGATTTGGTTTCTTATCTGACCACCAAAGGAAAATTCCAAAAACGATCATTGTAATTCCGATTAACAAAATACTATCACGCATGAGCATGTCATAACCAAGCAACTTAATGAAAAGGCCGAAAACCATAGCTGGGACTGTCGCAACGACTAGGCATAGTGCTACAAAACTATCATTTGATACAACTTTGCCTTTTAGAAGTTTGATAAGGCCAGACCCAATACGCATACTGTCACCCCAGAAATACGTAATTACTGCTAAAAGTGTACCAAAATGTACCGCAATATCTATCAGTTGCCCCTGATCTGGTAATTCGCTCAAATGGTGCAATAAAATTAAGTGTGCACTTGAGGAAATAGGAATAAATTCCGTTAAACCTTGGATGATTGCCACCAAGGCAAGGTGAGTTAGTAACATTGGCTGGTCCAAATAAGTAATATCGATGACTTTAACTTGTGAAATAAAAATTAAAAAGGAGCAATTTAAATCCGGACCGGACCTAAATCCGAATTAAATGATAGGATTTTTTGACCACTGTCAAAAATAATGTAAAATTAAGTCAACAATTCTTACTTTTATTTTTCTCAGAACTGATGTATACGCACATTTCTTAAGTGTGAAGGATAAGAAAATGCCTACTCAACCAATGCTAAAATTTGTGAAATTAGATCGTGATATGCCCACGAAGCGCATTGCTGGCGAGCGAAAAAAGGATTTTCACGAGATTTATTCTGAATTTGCCAAAGAGAAAGCGGAGGAACAGTCAAGCAGATGTAGCCAGTGTGGAGTACCTTTTTGTCAATCTCACTGTCCTCTGCATAACAACATACC
>NYSJ01000008.1 GCA_002682975.1 Paracoccaceae bacterium | reverse complement strand
AGTTTAGCTTTTTCAACCTGGTCGGGGTTTGATTTAATAATTTCTAGTACGGCTTTTTCGATGGCACCGGTGTCTGTGACCTGCTTCATTCCCCGTTTGTTTACTATTTCCGATGGTTTCCCCCCATCAGAATAAACAATCTCAAACAACTCTTTCGCAATTTTTCCATTAATCTCGCCATTTTTAATTAAATCTATTATCTCCCCAAGTTGTGTTGGACCTACAGGAGAGTTGCGGATGTCTAGATCATCTTTTTTTAAGCGTCCAAACAGTTCGTTGATCACCCAGTTAGCAGCCATTTTGCCGTCTCGACCGGCTGTTACTGTTTCAAAATACTTTGCAGCTTCTACTTCCGCTGTTAAAACGCTTGCATCGTATTCACTCAGACCAAACGATGAAATGAAGCGATTTTTTTTATCATC
The DNA here is from genome assembly GCA_002682975.1 of Paracoccaceae bacterium. The sequence goes on along the minus strand of NYSJ01000008.1, from coordinate 8,621 downwards.
AGGTAGTTCTGGCAAAGCAGAGGCGATACTGTCAACCCAGCTTTGATCCAGTTCCAATGGCAGTAAATCAGGATCCGGAAAATAACGATAATCATGGGCTTCTTCTTTAGATCGCATAGATCTGGTTTCACCTTTATCAGGGTCGTAAAGCCGAGTTTCTTGATCTATAGTTCCGCCATTTTCTAAAATTTTTATTTGCCTTCTTGCTTCAACCTCTATGGCTTGTTGAATAAAGCGCATTGAGTTCATATTTTTTATCTCACAGCGCGTACCTAATATGCTGAAATCACCGGTCTCCATGAATTTTTCAAAAGTGCCGGAACGGCATACAGAGACATTTACGTCTGCTCGCAAATTTCCGTTTTGCATATTACCGTCGCAGGTACCCAGATAACGCATTATTTGACGGAGTTTACCTACATATGCAGCTGCTTCTTCTGGGCCACGAATGTCTGGTCTGCTGACAATCTCCATCAGACATACTCCGGTTCGATTTAGATCTACAAATGACATATCCGGATCCATATCATGGATCGATTTTCCAGCGTCTTGCTCCATATGAATGCGCTCGATCCTAACTCTTCTTGCAACCCCGGGCTCAATATTTACAATAACCTCACCCTCTCCCACGATTGGATGGTATAATTGGCTAATCTGATATCCCTGAGGGAGATCGGGATAAAAATAATTTTTTCGATCAAATGCACTCCAAAGATTTATTTTTGCTTTCAAGCCCAGGCCAGTTCGAACTGCCTGCTCGACGCAGTATTCGTTGATTACCGGTAGCATCCCTGGCATCGCAGCATCAACAAATGACACATTTGAATTTGGTTCATTCCCAAACTGGGTGGATGCACCTGAAAATAATTTCGATTTTGACGAAACTTGCGCATGAACTTCCATGCCAATGACTAATTCCCAATCATGTTTTGCGCCGGGTATGATTGTTGGTTTGGGAGATGTATAGTTTATGTCCAGCATCTACTTTTTCCAATTTTACTCACAAACTCATTAACTAACATTGAGAAATGTTGCAATCTAGATTAACGGTAATTTTTATAAAACTGGATGATTTCCCAACCTGTGTAAATAATCATTACAAATTATTTATTGAGCATCCGCGAGATCATTTCGTTTGTATCATTGCTAAGCGTATTGACCTTAAGAAGCTTTGTAAGCTCTGCTGAAATTTCGTCCTGACGCAAGCTATCAAATTGCTTCCAGTTCTGAAATGCTGTGCAGGTTCTTGCCGCGAGTTGTGGATTTAAGCTATCAATTTTTCTAATCCAATCAGCAACAAATTTGTAGCCCTCTCCACCTTTCATATGGAATGCTGCCAAGTTTTGAGTAAATCCACCAATAGTTGCTCGGAAGCGATTTGGGTTTTTTTCGTTAAAGTCAGAGTGCTTCGTTAACATTCTTGTAGTTTCTAATGCTTTACTGGGCTGACTTAATGAGGATTGCAGCATAAACCACTTATCAATAACCAGCCGATCATCTGACCATTTGTCGTAAAATTTCTCGATTTCCGTTGTGGCAATATCATTCTGAATGAGCACACTTAATGCTGCAACTTCATCTGTCATATTGTCTGCGCAAAAAAACTGTTTTTGAGCAGTTTCTCCATTGTCTAATTTCGTAAGAATGCCCAGCAATATATTCTTAAATGAGCGTTCTCCAACCTGGGTTGCAGATGGTTCATATTCGAAATTTTGAGCCAGAGAATGAAATAATTGCTCCAAGAATGGATTAGACCTTTCTGCCAATTTTTGGGTAAATATTTTTTTTGCGCCATAAATTTTTTCAGGATCTGTAGATAAATCTTTCTCAAAAAAATATGTGATAATTTCTGACACCGAAGGTTGTGAAAGCAATTGTGCACGAAAAGCTGGCATTAACTTTTGATCTTGCATGATATCACAAAAGGCGCTGATTATATCATCGTTTGGCTCCTGTTTTTCAATTGCAAGGTTTTCAAAGCTAGTAAACATTAGGTGCTGGGCAGCATCCCACCGGTTGTATGCATCACTATCTTGTTTAAGCAGAGTTAATCTGTCTTTTTCTGTGATTGCACGTTCTATTATTATTGGTGCTGAGAAATTCCTAAGAAGAGATACTGTAGGTTTTTTGTTTATCCCTTCGAATGTAATTGTATCCTTGGATTTATTTAGCTCAAACACCTTTGTTTCGATTAAATCTTGTCCATATTCATCCAGAAGGCCTATTGATATTGGAATAACCATTGGCTCTAAAATTTCTTCGTGTTCACTGGTAGAGACCTGCTCGAAATCTAGACTGAGTGCATTTTTGCCATATCGCTCATTTACCTTCACCTTTGGTGTTCCAGATTGCGAATACCATAGCTTAAACTGATTAAGGTTTCGATTGGTCACATCCTCAAATACTTTGATCCAGTCTTCAATGGTTGCAGCCTGACCATCATGTCGATCAAAGTATAACTCAAGTGCGGAATAGTAATCTTTTTCACCAACTAATAACTTTAGCATGCCAATTAGTTCAGCGCCTTTNTCATAGACGGTTAGGGTATAAAAGTTATTTATTTCAANAAAACTATGAGGCCTTACTGGATGTGAAAGTGGGCCAGCATCTTCTCTAAACTGCGGACCTTTAATTACCCGGGCATCTTGAATTCTTTTTACAGAGGNGTTTCTTAAATCGGCGGTGAATTGTGCGTCTCTGAAAACTGTTAATCCCTCTTTTAAACATAGCTGAAACCAGTCTCGGCAAGTTATACGATTTCCGGTCCAGTTATGAAAATATTCATGCGCGATTATACCTTCAACATATTCAAAATCGTTATCTGTACTTTTTCTTGGATGCGTAAGAACACACTTTGAGTTGAAAATGTTTAGCCCCTTATTTTCCATTGCTCCCATATTGAAATCATCAACCGCAACGATATTAAAAACTTCTAAGTCGTACTCGCGCCCNTAGCGCTCTTCATCCCATTGCATAGCTTTTTTTAACGAACTAATTGCAAAATCACATTTATCCTCATCGCCTTTTCTTACAAAAATGTTGAGTTCAATATCCGAGCCTGTTTGTGTTGTAAATTTGTCTGAAACTTTTAGTAAATCTCCAGCAACTAATGCGAAAAGATATGCGGGTTTTGGCCAGGGGTCTGACCACTTTGAATAACCTTCAGTTGCAGAGATAAGATTGCCGTTTGACAGCAGAACAGGTGAAGGACCTCGAATACTGACGACAAATGGAGCCAATACGTCTGGACGATCTGGATAATAACATATTTTCCTAAAACCCTCTGCTTCGCATTGAGTACAGTACATACCGTTTGACATGTAGAGCCCCTCCAACGAAGTGTTACTGGAGGGATCTATCTCCACTGATGACTCCCAAAGGAAAGGATTGTTCGGAACATCACACTCTAAGCCATCTTCTCGTANCTTTGGATGTACAGTTTTCCCATCGATTTTAGCATCAAGAAAATTTAATTTTTCACCATTTAAAAAAAATTTTTCAGAAGAATTTAGATTTGGGTTTTTCCGGAATTTTATTTTTGAGTAAACTTTGGTTTTCTTGGGGTGTAGTTCAAAATCAAGTTCTACGGCGTCAATTAGATAAGCAGGGGCTTGATAGTCTTTCAAAAATATTTCCGTGTTACTTTTTTTCGCCATAATTACTCCGCTGGGGTTGGATTTTGCTGTTGAAACTAATTCGCTAATCGATATTGCTATACTTAGGTAGTGTTTGTATCAATTAATATCAAAAAAATAGGTGAAATCTTATAATGAATAAAAATACTTTTGACTTCGCTTTTGCGAAGATTCAAACCAAAATTTGAAAAAGGTTTTGGGGGCNGTTATGAAAAAACGCTTGATGCGCTGTGATCTAAGCGTCGACAAAAGTTTAGTCGCGTTTGTAGAGAATTTAGCTTTGCCAGGCACTGGAATTTCTGAGGATAGGTTTTGGCTTGGCCTATCATCATTAATAAAGCAGATGACACCAATAAATAGAAGGCTTTTGGGTGTAAGAGAAGAGTTACAGTCACAAATCGATAACTGGCATATGGATAGAAGAGGTAACCCACATGATCATGATGGTTATAAAAATTATCTCAAAAAAATCGGTTATCTTGTTGAAGAAGGGGANAATTTCTTTGTTGAAACAGAAGATGTTGACCCGGAAATCTCCTCAATAGCTGGTCCACAACTAGTTGTGCCATCCACCAATGCACGATACGCCTTGAACGCAGCAAATGCCAGATGGGGTAGTTTGTATGACTGCTTGTACGGTACTGATGCAATGGGTGTATTAAATTCAGCAGAGGGTTATGATCGGGGCAGGGGGGCTCGAGTTGTGGCCCGCTCAAGAGTATTTTTAGATGACGCATTTCCGATTGTTGGTGCAAGTCATGCAGACGTGAAGCGTTATTATGTAAGTGAGAAACAACTACTAGTTGATGACCTGCCGTTGGTTTCACCTGAAAAGTTCATTGGTTATAAAGGTAACCCAAAGGCTCCAAGTTCTATTCTGTTAAAAAATAACNGTCTTTGTGTCGAACTAGTCTTCGATCGGGCGCATGTTATCGGTAGTAGAGACCAGGCTGGTTTGGCCGATGTTCGGCTNGAGAGTGCTCTTACCGCCATAATTGACTTGGAAGACTCAGTCGCATGTGTCGATGGACCTGATAAAGTTACTGCCTATACTTCATGGCTAGGTTTGATGAAAGGTAACCTCACTTCTGAATTCGAGAAAAACGGAAAAAACATTACCAGGTCTCTTAATTCTGATCTATCCTTTATTGCACCCAATGGCAGCGATATTAACATAAGATCTAAAGCACTGCTTTGGATCAGAAACGTTGGTCATTTAATGACTACCCCGGCGATACTCGACTCAAATGGTGAGGAGGTATACGAAGGACTGCTTGATGCTATGGTAACAACAATGATTGGTATACATGATTTGAAAAGGGCTGATGGTAATTCAAGACATGGGTCCATATACATTGTAAAACCTAAGATGCATGGCCCGGATGAAGTAGCATTTGCAGATGAAATATTCTCAAATGTAGAGAGTGCTCTCGGTTTAAAACAATATTCTGTGAAATTGGGAATAATGGATGAGGAACGCCGAACCTCCGTAAATTTAAAGGAATGTATTCGTGCCGCTAAACGACGGGTGGCCTTTATAAATACCGGATTTTTAGATAGGACCGGTGATGAAATTCATACTAGTATGGAGGCAGGTCCATTTAGTAGAAAGGATTTTATTAAAAGGAAGTCTTGGATAGTAGGTTATGAAAACCAAAATGTTGATATTGGACTAGAATGTGGGCTTTCTGGTAGAGCCCAAATTGGAAAAGGTATGTGGGCTATGCCNGATCTAATGTCTGCTATGCTTGAGCAGAAGATTGAGCACCCAAAATCAGGAGCAAATTGTGCTTGGGTACCATCACCAACTGCTGCAACACTGCATGCTTTGCATTATCACCAAATTGATGTCTTTTTAGTTCAAAAAAAGCTAAAAGAAAACGGTCGACGAGCCTACGTGGATACACTTCTTGATATTCCGCTGGCTGCTTATCGAAAATGGTCCCATGATCAAATAATTCGCGAAGTTGAAAATAATGCTCAAGGGATCCTTGGCTATGTTGTACGGTGGGTAGATCATGGTATTGGTTGTTCAAAAGTTCCTGATATAAATAATATTGGATTGATGGAAGATCGGGCAACATGCAGAATATCTAGCCAGGCGCTCGCTAACTGGTTGCATCATAAAGTTGTAAGTAAAGACGAAGTTATTAAAGCGCTGAAATCAATGGCAAAAGTTGTTGATGAACAAAATATCTATGATCCATATTATATACCAATGAGCCCCAGTTTTGATGGTTTAGCATTCAAGGCTGCTTTTAACTTAATTTTTGAGGGCAAAAAACAGCCATCAGGCTATACTGAGCCGATTTTACATGAAACTCGCTTAAAATTGAAAAATAGAGCATAGAAATATGGTGTANATTGAATTTATAATTTAAAGATCGAAATTAATANTTTTTGAAGTTATNGTTAAAGGCAAAAAATGGGACGTTTCGTGGTTGGAATTGTTGGGAATTTCAACTTAATTAATGATGAGTATCCAGCTTATGCTGCTGGCAAGATGAATTGCGATGCGCTTTCTAAGGTGTCGAAGGTTATCCCAATTATACTACCGTCCAGTCCTGANTTTACAACAGTTGANGAACTGATTTCAATTTGTGACGGATTTTTGTTTACCGGCGGCAGGCCTAACGTGCATCCAAGTAATTATGGTGTGAAAGAAACAGTGGCGCATGGAGATTTCGACCGTGATCGTGATGCATTAACACTTCCCTTGATAAAAAGAGCCGTATCAATTGGCATTCCTATTTTCGGTATCTGTAGAGGTTTTCAAGAAGTGGCCGTTGCAATGGGTGCAACACTACATCCTGAAATTCGTGATTTGGATGGACGAATGAACCATCGAATGCCCCCAGATGGCACTCTGGAAGAAAAGTTTGCGATAAGGCATCCAGTAAATTTTAGAAATGATGGTAATTTTAGTAAAATACTCGGCTCCACACGAATTGAAACAAATACACTTCACGGACAAGGCATTGCTGAGGTTGGTAATAGGTTGGTAATTGATGGTTGGGCGAGTGATGGAACTCCAGAAGCGCTATACGTGAAAGACGCTGCAGGTTACACGAACTCTGTTCAGTGGCATCCAGAATGGAATGCAGAAAACGATGCAGTTTCTAAACTATTATTCGAGGCGTTTGGAGAAGCGGTGCGTGACTATGGAAATGCAAAATAATTTTTTTAGTCTTTAAGTAACAAACTTTCTCTTTTTGTACTTTGGTTTGTCCCATAATTTTTTATTTAAAACGTCGGAAATTATATCAACCGCTAAATCAATATCTTTTTCCAAAATATAAAGTGGTGTAATGCCAAATCTCATTATATTTGGTGAACGAAAATCTCCAATTACACCACTTTCTATTATGGCTTGCATTGCGGGGTATCCGTTTTCAAAATAAAATGAAACTTGCGACCCTCTCTTTTTTGCATCAGTGGGTGATGCTAACTTTAGCTTTGGACATGTATTCTTCAGCCCACCAATAAAGCGCTCCGAAAGTTCAATTGATTTTAAACGAACGTCTTTCATGTTGACCATATCCCAAATGTGCAGAGAAGCAGCAAGGGCAGCGTTAGCCAAAACAGGTGGCGTCCCAATTTTCATTCTATTTATGCCTTTTCCAGGTGTGTAATTGAGAGAAAAATCAAACGGGCTTTGATGCCCGAGCCAGCCCATTAATGAAGGTTTGACCTGATCAATTTTTTTTGGATTAACATAAATAAACGCGGGAGATCCTGGTCCAGCATTTAGGTATTTGTATGTGCAACCGACTGCGTAATCAATATCCCAATCCCTCAACTTTAAGTCCAAGGCGCCCGCTGAGTGAGCGAGGTCCCAGATGGTAATGATCCCCTGATCTTTTGCTTTTTTATTAATTTTGGCGATGTTATGTTTTCTGCCTGTGCGGTAATCTACATCGGTGAGCATTAGCACTGCAATCTCGTTATTGAGGTTTTCATGAATTTTGTCAGGTTCACAAATGCGAAGTTCAAATTGGTTTTTTAGCAGTTCTATTAAACCTTGTGCCATGTATAAATCTGATGGAAAATTACCACTATCGGTGAGTATAATTTTTCTTTTTCTAGTTTCACGTAGGGCGCAACTTAATGCTTGATAAACTCGGACCGATAGAGTTTCTCCAACAACTACACAGTCATTTTCTGCGCCAATAATTCGCGAAATTTTGTTACCTAACTGTTCAGGCTGAAACATCCATGCAGCATCATTCCAGCCGTTTATGAGCATTTTTGACCACTCGTCAGTGAGAACACTATGAATTTTATCTGGGGCGTTTTTAGGCATTGGCCCCAATGAGTTACCATCTAGATAAATCATACCTTCAGGCAGTATGAATTGTTTTTTTGTTTCTTCAAAATTTGTCATTTACTTTACTAGATTTTGCATCCTGTCGATTAACTTATTAGGCTATTGTGCTTACCATAGTATTATGACAAAAAATACAATCGATATTTTTAATTCTGATATTGTTGAGTTAAGGGGGAATAGATGAAAATGCTGAGATATATTTTGTTTGCATTATTTATTTATCAATACAGTTTAGCCAACGAAAATATTTTAGATCAATACCCTCAATCAGATTTATATTCCAAGCCTACCGAATTTATACCAGGTGTGTTTTCGGCAATTGGTGCCACTGCTCCGCCAACCTATGAAAACTCTGGTCATAATAATAATTTATCTTTCGTAGTAACATCAAACGGTGTTGTGGTCATCAACTCTGGTGCGTCATTTCGACTGGCGAAGGCAATTCACCACGAGATCAAGCAAGTTACTGATCAGCCAGTAAAGCTTGTGATAAATGAAAACGGGCAGGGGCATGCAATGTTGGGTAACTCGTATTGGTCGAGGATTGGCGTCGATATTATTGCCCATGAAGATGCAATTCTTGAGGTAGAAGAGAACGCATACCAAATATTGGAACGTATGAAGCGCTACAACAAGGAAAAGGCCGTCGGTACAACGGT
>NYSJ01000007.1 GCA_002682975.1 Paracoccaceae bacterium | reverse complement strand
TCACCCTCAACACTTTCAGCGACCAATGGACTTTGATGATTAAGGCTTGATAAACTTGAGAAGGTATATCCATGCCACTTTACAAAGGTTAATCGGTGAACATGCCCGTAAAAGATATGACGGATATTTTCTCCATGTGAAAGAGTGGATAAAAATTGGTCAGAACCAAATAAGCGAATTTTATCCAGATACGGGATCCCTATCTCAAACGGGGGATGGTGCATGAATAAGTATGTTGGTTTACTTCCAGCATTTATTAGTTGTCTCTTTAACCAATTCAGGCGTTTCTCGCACAACTCTCCATCATGCACATTTTTGCCATGTTTTTTTGTGTCAAGGAATAAAAACGTTCCAACTTTTGTCTCGAATGATGATTGCGCAAAGTTATTTTCATCACATGGATTATCCGGAAAAACTGATTGAAATAGATCTCGATCATCGTGATTGCCAATCATAAGAAAACATTGAATTGGAAATTCTAGCAATCTCTTTTTTAATGATTGATAAGCCTCTATTTCTGCGAATTCCGACAAGTCACCAGAGATAACACAAAATTCTGCATCCGAATGCCATTGTATTATATCATCCAGGCATTTCTGTAAGCGATCTGACGGAACAGAGCCATTAAGCGGCCCATCTTGAGAGACTAAGTGAATATCGGAAATATGTATAAATTTCATTACTATCTCGATAAGTTAGCTATTATTATGGTGATTAATTGTTGTAGCATTAGCATTTTTTTTTTTTTTAGGAAAGGTAAAAAAGTTCCAATAAATTTTTAAAGAGTATTTTCTAAATAATTTTTCAAATTGTCGTTTCATTTTCCATGGATGATAAAAAGCTGATAGAAACAATTTGGAATGATATGGTTCTTAAAAAGCGGTTTGAGAATAACCCTTACAGCTTATCACTCACTGAAATACAGCTTTTAAGAAATCAGGAAAAGTTCGAGGAGATACTTTATTGGCAAGAAACCTCAACCCATGAAAAGCTTTTGAATACTTTGAGCCTAGCGGGCTATAAGCACTGAAAGTAATTGCAACACTAATTTTGAAATTCCAAGAAATTTTTGATTTTAGCCGATGAAATATAGTCTAATTTCTGAGTTTCTTTTTCCAAGGTGAACTTTCTGCATAGTTTTGTAACGAAAAACCCGTTTTTAAAGAAACTGGCTTAGTTAAAACATTACATTTGTTTAGGAGTAAAAATTTAACTAAAACCGGTGTAAAAAAATATCCTTTTCATTTATGTAAAAGCTTTTTACTACATAAATCTTTACTCGGTGGCTTGACGTCTGTTAGGTTCGTTGTTCTTAATTACGCCACGACTAACACCAGGGAGAGGGAATGTCGCAAGCTACTAGGACAAAAGAAAGGACACCTTCCAAAAAACTAGGTGGCCTATCAGGCCTTCTGCCCTTTTTACTTCCCTACAAAGGCTTAATAGCAGCAGCCTGTTTAGCGCTCATCCTGACTGCTGGCTTATCTTTGGTTTTGCCATTGGCGGTAAGAAGGGTAATCGATACTTTCAACATTGAAAACGAAGGTATGTTAGATTTGTACTTTGCTGCGATTTTGGTAGTGGCAGCATTATTGGCCGCTGGTACTGCAATACGCTATGCGCTTGTTACAAAATTAGGTGAACGCGTGGTCACTGATATTAGGGAGACAATTTTCAAGCGGGTTCTTAAGATGAGTCCACAGTTTTATGAGACAATAATGACAGGTGAAGTAATTAGCAGAATAACTACCGATACCACTCTCATTCTATCAGTTATTGGGTCTTCCATCTCCGTCGCACTTAGGAACATACTAATATTTCTGGGAGGAATTGCTCTTATGCTTTTTACTTCTTTAAAATTAACCGGTTTGGTACTTCTAATTGTTCCAGCTGTTGTAATACCCATTCTAACTTTAGGTAGAAAGCTTCGAAGATTGAGCCGCGAAAATCAGGATTGGATTGCATCTTCCTCAGGAAATGCGTCCGAAGCCTTGGGAGCTGTCCAAACAATTCAAGCCTATACTCATGAGAAACTTAGTATAAAGGCTTTTAACGAGGTAAGCGAGAAGGCCTTTCATTCAGCGCGCAGAAGAATTTCGACAAGAGCGTGGATGACTGCAATTGTCATATTTTTTGTTTTTTCNGGAATTGTTGGTGTTTTATGGATTGGCGCTAGAGATGTAAGATCAGGTGCGATTTCGACTGGNGTTTTGGTTCAGTTCGTCATCTATGCGGTTATGGTTGCGGGCGCAGTNGCTGCANTATCAGAAATACTGGGGGAATTACAAAGAGCTGCAGGTGCAACAGAACGGCTTGTAGAGCTTTTAAATTTGAGGGATTTTGTAAAAGATCCTGTGGAAACAAAGGAATTTAAAGACCCAGTACTAGGTGAAATTGAATTTGATTTGGTTGATTTCGAGTATCCGTCTAGGCCTGACAATCTGGCATTGTCGGAGTTAGATTTTAAGATAGAGCCGGGAGAGACGGTGGCATTTGTNGGTCCGTCTGGTGCAGGTAAGTCNACCATATTTCAATTGCTACTACGTTTTTATGACCCAAAGTCTGGACGGGTTAAAATAGATGGTATTGATCTAAAAGAGCTATCAAGAGAAAAATTTAGGAATAATATTGCTGTTGTTCCTCAAGATCCAATTATTTTTGCAATGTCCGCTATTGAAAACATTAGGTTTGGCAGGCCGTCTGCTTCAGACGAAGATGTCTTTGCGGCGGCTAAAGCAGCATCTGCGCACGATTTTATAAAAAACCTCCCAGAATCTTATAAAACTTTCGTTGGTGAGCGTGGCGTGATGCTTTCGGGTGGGCAAAAGCAGCGTATAGCGATTGCAAGAGCAATCTTGCGTGATGCACCGATATTACTTTTAGATGAAGCAACGAGTGCTCTAGACTCTGAAAATGAGCTAGCTGTTAAAACAGCGGTTGAGGCGCTTTCCCAAAACCGAACGACTTTAATTGTTGCGCATCGTCTGGCCACTGTTAAGAAGGCAGATAGAATAATCGTTTTAAACGAAGGTAAAGTTGTTGCTAATGGGACTCATGAGGAGTTGCTAGCCAATGGTGGCCTTTATGCTCGATTGGCAAAATTACAATTTTCAGATGGTAACGATCTGGCGGCATAGCATATCAAAATTTAAAATTTTATATGTGATATGAATCTTATCGCTTGCAAGGACGGTATTTTCAAACCAAAATGATTTATGGGATTTCTTAGAAACGGGGACAAGAATGGGCTATGCTTTACCAGGTGATCTAAAAAACATAGAAAATGAGGCAGCTTGGGGTGATAGAGATAATCCAAAGACTTTATACGGAATGCTATCGCGCACTGTTCAAAATTTTCCAAACCANGANGCGGTNAGTTATCAGATTTTTTCTGGACCAAAAGACAAAGCAGAAACTTTNTCATGGAAAGATNTGTTTGATAAAACAACGCAGGCTGCAAACATGTTTCGTGGTTTAGGTGTCNAAGAGACGGACGTNGTAGCTTATGTGNTGCCNAATTCTAACGAAACTCTTTTATCTCTTCTTGGGGGTGCAATTGCNGGTATTGTTGCNCCAATAAATCCACTTTTAGATGTAGACCAGATTGCAGCCATCCTGCGNGAAACAAANGCTAAAGTTGTGGTGACTCTCAAGGCATTTCCAAAAACTGACGTTTGTCAAAAGACNGCGGAAGCCNTAGCTTTAGCTCCCAATGTTCACACCGTNCTTGAAGTGGATTTACTTAGATATCTAACCCCTCCAAAGTCTTGGATTGTTCCGCTAATCAGGCCAAAATATAAGGTCCAACATTCTGCAAAAATTATTGATTTTAATCAATTATTAGAAGAGCAAAGATCAACTCTNGATTTTGAGGATATACAGAAGGATAGGGTTGCTGCATATTTTCATACTGGCGGTACGACCGGCATGCCAAAAGTAGCTCAGCACAAGTATTCTGGTTTAGTTTATAATGGATGGCTTGGTGCAAGATTGATATTTTCAGAGGAAGATAACATAATATGTCCTCTGCCTTTATTTCATGTGTTTGCCAGCCATGTGATCATAATGGGGGCAATCAGTTCTGGTGCTCACGTAGTTTTTCCGACGCCCCAGGGCTACAGAGGTGAGGGCGTTTTTGATAATTTTTGGAAACTTATCGAGAGGTGGAAAATAACTTTTATTATNACAGTGCCCACGGCGGTTTCTCAATTAATGCAAAGACCTATAGATGCTGATGTCTCTACGATAAAAACAGCTTTTTCAGGGTCAGCTCCTATGCCAACTGAATTATTTAGGCGCTTTGAGGAAGCTACAGGAGTTGAGGTTATTGAGGGCTATGGTTTAACTGAAGCAACCTGCTTAGTCTCCGTTAATCCTCCTTTGGGATCAAAAAGAATAGGATCTGTGGGTTACCAATTACCATATACCGACGTAAAAATAGTTAAAGAAAGTAATGGCAAACTAAAAGAGTGTGCTGTCGATGAAGCTGGAGAAGTTTGCATCTCAAACCCTGGAGTTTTTGATGGAAATACCTACACTGATCAAGATAAAAACAAAGACCTTTATTATAAGAAAAAGTATCTTAGAACTGGCGACTTGGGTCGTGTAGATGCTGATGAATTTTTATGGATAACGGGAAGAGCAAAAGATCTCATAATTAGAGGTGGCCGTAATATTGACCCTGCTATTATTGAGGAAGCTTTGTTAGGCCATGACGCAGTTGCGTTCGCCGGTGCCATAGGTCAACCTGATGCTCACTCTGGCGAGCTTCCATGTACCTATGTTGAACTAGTTGAAGGAGCAGATATCTCAGAGGCGGCGCTTTTGGAATATGCTCACAATAATATCTCCGAACCTGGTGCAAAACCTAAATATTTGGAAGTATTAGATGAGTTGCCCAAAACAGCTGTTGGAAAGGTTTTTAAACCAGACCTTAGGAAAAGGGCTATAACTCGGGTATATAATGAAACATTTGAGGCTAAACAAATGGATGCAAAGGTTGTTTCCGTTGAAGACGACAAAAAACTAGGCCTCACAGCTAAGATTAATGGTAATGCCTCAGAAGAGGAAATACGAGCTGCGCTTCAAGATTTCGTGGGTGCTTGGGACAAAGCATAGAGCTATAGTTTAATTTCTTATTGGCGGAGCACCGCCAAGGAAAAAGTTGCCGTTTTTATAATCGCAAGGCTCGTCTTGCATCATAAGGTGTAGGCCATCTCCTTCAAAAGGGTTTTGCCTGGCCAGATCCTCGTCTACCTCTATGCCTAACCCGGGAGCTTCGGGCGCTTTTACAAATCCTTCATCTACCTTTATCGTGCCTTTTATAAGTTCATCATGGAACTTTGTTTCAATAGTTTCGAGAACTAAGATATTTGGAATAGATACAGCTAATTGAATATTTGCCGCCCATTCGATTGGCCCAGCATACAGATGGGGNGCCATTTGTGCATTGAAGACTTCAGCTATNGCAGATGTTTTCTTCATTTCCCAAATACCCCCAGCNCGACCCAATGCTGGTTGAAGAATTGNAATTCCNCCACTTCTAAGTAATGTGGCAAATTCATATTTTGTTGTTAGTCGTTCCCCTGCAGCNATAGGAATTTTNACNGATCGAACTANNTTCTGAAATTCGAGTAAATTATCNGGTGGAATTGGCTCTTCNTACCACAACGGTTTAAAAGCTTCGACGGCANGNCCAAGTCTGATAGCCCCGGCAGTNGTGAACTGTCCATGGGTTCCCAAAAGTAAATCTGCTTTATTACCAATCGCATTTCTTATTTCCTTCATGAATGAGACGCAAAGCTCAATATCGTTCAGGGAAGGTTGATGACCTCCACGCATCGTATAAGGGCCTGCTGGATCAAACTTGACGGCGGTATATCCTCTCGATACCAAATTATATGCACTTTCTGCTGCGTTTTGGGGAGAAGTCCAAAAAGAATTTAAATCATGATTTTTAAGGGGATATAGGTACGAGTAAGCTCTAATACGTTCATTCATTTTCCCACCAAGTAAAGCCCAAACCGGACGGTCGCGATCTTTTCCGAGAATATCCCAGCATGCAATCTCTAACCCTGAAAATGCACCCATCACAGAAAGATCTGGTCTTTGTGTAAAGCCGGACGAAAAAGTGCGCCTAAATATTAATTCTATATTTTCTGGTGATTGATCCAAAAAATATCTTTGAAAGACGTCTTCAATAACAGCGGCCATAGCCGCTGGTCCAACGGATGAAGCATAGCATTCTCCCCACCCAACAACTTTAGTGTCGGTTGTTAATTTTACCAAAATCCAATACCGCCCTCCCCATCCTGGTGCAGGGGGGGCTGTGACAATTATATCCAGATCAGTTATACGCATCTGTTAATCCACTAATTGAAAATGATCAAATTTCTCTTTGCTGAACCAGTTTTTGTATCCACAATCGCTTCATTTATTTGGTCCAAAGTCCACCTATTGGAAATTAATTCGTCTAATTTTAGCCTATTTTGTTGATATAAATCAGCTATCCAGGGTATATCCCTTTCGATGACAGTATCACCCATTTTTGATCCAATCATTCTTTGAGATACTGCTGCTAAATTGACTGGCTTATAAGTTGATAAGTCGCTTGATTTTGTCATTCCTAACATAACAACCTGACCGCCTGCACCCAGGTATAATGGTGCTGTGTCGTAAACAGATGGGATGCCTACTGAAACAAATACAGCGTCGGCGCCACCACCTAATTTTTCATTCACCGATTTCCATGGGCTACTATTTGTGGCTAAGACGCCATCAGTAGCTCCGAATTCAATCGCTATTTTTAGTTTTTCTTCAGAAAGATCTACAGCCACTATTCTACGGGCACCGGCCAGACGGGCGCCTTGGATTGCATTGAGCCCAACCCCACCAGCACCAATTACCACCACATCCTGGCCCGGCTTTATCTTTGCAGCATTTACTACTGCGCCAATTCCCGTAATCACACCGCACGCCATAAGTGCAGCAGTCTCATATGAAATTGTTTTATTTACTTTAACTACTTGTGATTTATCAACGACTACTTTTTCTGCAAATGCTCCGCATGCCATCGCTTGCATTAATTTGTCNCCATTTAAAGTTTTCAAAGGCCCGTTAGTGCCATCNTACTCGGTCAGACAAAGTGTTGGCTGTCCTNGTTTGCANTTTATGCAGTCTCCGCAAGANCGAATAAGCGTAACCACAACTCTGTCTCCAATTGACAGACCTTTGATGTTATCTCCNATGNCACTGACNTCGCCTGAGGCTTCATGTCCATANACTGCAGGNAGGTATCCCCCCCAAGCTCCTTCCATATANGAGATATCAGAATGGCAAATAGCGACAGCTCCCANGGTGATTTCCACTTCATTATTCATGGGCGAGCGTAGTATTACTTCCTCGATTTTTAGTGGCTTCCCAAATTCATGTGCTACAGCGGCTTTTATTTTGGGCATTTTACCTCTAATGCAAACGCTACAAATTACTATTTCTCAACTTTACGCTATACAAAAAGTATAAACATGCAATTAATTTTCAGAGCTANGGAATGATAACTTGCTTCCTCTTTGATATAATAAACAAGCACAAAAGAACCATAAGCGCAGANAGTAGAAAAGGCATGCCTGGAAAGTAATATTTNGCAGTTTTATCAGAAAATACNGCTANAACCCAAGTCATGGTTAATGGGGCTATAACCATAGATATNGCATTAAGNGAAGAAGNNACACCTTGTATGGCNCCCTGTCTGTCGTCNCCAACTGACTTTGATAGAATGGCCTGTATGGCAGGTTGAGCAAGGACCCCAAGTGACGCGAGAGGTATTAGTATAACCAAGATTTTACCATTAGTTAAAAAAGCAAAAGTGACCATAGCTGATAACTCAAAGCAAAAGCCTATTATAATTGTTTTTTTCTCACCCCAAATTTTTATTGCTGGTCTAACTAACACTCCCTGGACTATCGCAAAGCAAATTCCGTAAATGGTTAAGGAAATTCCTATCATGCTGGGAGACCATTCGAAGCGTTCCACCGTAAAAAAAGGCCAAATTGCCGGATAGATTGAAGTTCCAATGCTAAAAAGAAGAAATACTAAAAGTAATGGATAGATACCTTCAAATTTTCGAAGGTCCAAAATTGCACCAATTGGATTTGCTCGATACCACATGAATTCGCGGCGGTTTTTTTTATTTAAACTTTCTTTTAAAACAAAAAAACATAGAACTCCGTTTGCAGCGGCAAGTATTGCAGCAACAAAAAATGGGGTTCTTGGACCCCATTCTCCCAATAACCCTCCAATCAAAGGGCCAAGAACAAAGCCCAAACCAAATCCTGCTCCAAGCATACCAAAACGAGCTGCTTTTTCTTCCGGTAAAGAAATATCAGCCATGTAAGCATTCGCTGTCGAGTGGGTTGCTGCAGTAATGCCGCCTATGAGCCTTCCAACAAATAGTAACCATAAAGTTTGGGCAAAGCCCATAACAAGGTAATAAGCGGCCATAACAAAAAGAGCCAACAACAGTATTGGTTTTCTTCCATATTTATCGGACAAAGCTCCCAAAATCGGTCCAAAAATAAATTGCATTAATGCAAAAGTGGATGCTAAAAGTCCGCCCCAGATGGCAATTTCAGAGATTTTCTCAGTACCTGTTACGTCTGCAAACAGAGCGGGCATTACCGGAATTATGATCCCGATGCCCATAGAGTCCAAAACCACAGTAGTAAAAATCACTAGTATGGGGAGCTTTGAATTCTTAGTCATAATGAATTACGATCTTGGCAAAAGGTTGCTTACTTTAAGTCTGTCAAAGTAGTTTTGTATTGAAAAGTACAATTCTAACGGCCCATTAACGAAATAGCATCAGCAGCCTCAGTTAAACAAATAAAAATATGGGTCAACCCCATTCTCGAAAATGACTAATAATTAGTAAAATTTTTTAGAATACTTGCTTAAGCTAATGATTTATCGACATATGAAGTACGGACTTTACATCGTAATATTTGAAGTTTGATCAGGATGATATTTTTAATGCTATATCTCAATAAATACTAAAGCCGATTACAATATGACTTACAACTGCCTGGCAGTGGGCTTCAATTAAACGATAGAGCCTTAGCAAAAGTTTCCGGGTCTACGTTCCCGCCTGATGCAACTACTACAATTGTTTTGCTGTCTAACAAATCGCTATGATAAAGTGCTGCTGCTAAAGCCACCGCGCCACCAGGTTCAATGACTATTTTCAACCTTTCAAATGCTATTTTCATTGCTTTGAGAACTTCATCCTCGCTCACTACCAAACCAGAATGGCAATAATTTTTTAAAATTGGAAACGTTAGAATGCCTGGGGAAGGCGTAACTATTGCATCGCACAAACTGTTTGAATTATTTTCATTTTTTTCCCTTTTTCCAGAAATCAACGATCTTGCTACGTCGTCATATCCATGGGGCTCCACTGGGTGGACTTTAAAATTTTTGGCTTGTTCTGAACATGCAAGAGCAATTCCGCTTGTAAGTCCACCGCCACCGCAACATACAAGCAGGTCGGCTTCTTCAATTCCAAGTTCTTTTGCTTGCTCGGTAATTTCAAGACCGGCTGTACCTTGCCCAGCGATTACGTTTGGATCGTCAAAGGGTTTTATTAAAGCTGCCCCAAACTTTTTTTGAAGTTTTTCACCAATTCTTTCACGGCTTTCGGTATATCGGTCGTATAGAATGACCTCTGCACC
>NYSJ01000006.1 GCA_002682975.1 Paracoccaceae bacterium | reverse complement strand
AGACAGCTGGTACGACCCACCAAAAGCTAAGGAAAGTGCTTTCGCTATGATGGATGCTGGTGCTGACGTAATGTATGCCGAGCGATTTGGAGTTTCTGATGCTGCTGTAGAGCGAGGAGTGAAGGCTATCGGAAATGTGATTGACACTTCAGGTGATTATCCAGGGACGATAATGGCATCTGCCATCTGGCATATGGAAGCCACAATAGATAAAGCCGTATCTCGTGTTGCAAATGGCTCGTTCGAAGCCGCTGACTATGGCCAGTACAGCTTCATGGCTTATGGTGGAGGATCATTAATTATGGATGAAAGTCTCATGTCTTCAGAAACAGCAGCTGCTGTAAAGGCAAGAGAAGCCGAGCTTTTGGATGGCCTATTCAGAGTTAATGTGAATGACGCCCGTCCAACTTCTGATAATTAGAAATTAATAATGCTGGCTGCGAAAGTGGCCAGCACATTTTAAAAATGAAAGCACCGACTGTATTAAGGCTCAATGGGCTTACAAAGCGCTTTGGATCAGTTCTAGCAAATGATGATGTAACAATCGAACTTCAAAAAGGAGAAGTTCTAGCACTCCTCGGTGAAAACGGAGCGGGCAAAACAACTCTCATGAATATGTTGTTTGGTCATTATTTACCTGACTCTGGCAATGTTGAGATTATTAGCAATAATAACGATCTAGTGCCATTAGAGCTCGGCAATCCTAGTGCTGCGTTGGCGGCAGGAATTGGCATGGTGCATCAGCATTTCACACTGGCGGAAAATATTACGGCTTTTGAAAATATAACTCTCGGTGCTGAGCCGCTATTTTCTTTTCAAAGAAACCAAAAAATAGCTCGAAACAAAATTGGTAAAATAATGTCTAATAGCGGTTTGGATGCTCCGCTCAATACTCTGGTAGGAAGGCTCTCTGTTGGTGAAAAACAACGCGTCGAAATCTTAAAAGCTCTTTACCGCGATGCACATATTCTAGTATTGGATGAACCAACAGCAGTTCTTACGCCGCAAGAGGCAGACGCTTTATTTGCCAATTTAAGACGCATGACAAATCAAGGTCTATCTGTCATTTTCATAACCCATAAAATGCGCGAAGTTTTATCTTTTTCAGATAGGCTAATTGTTCTGCGCCATGGAGAAAATGTTGGGAGTATGAAAACTGCAGATGCTAGTGAAAAGAAAATAGCAAGCTTAATGGTAGGAAGTGAAACACAAAAAGTATCTCCAAAAAAAATTAGTCCTGGCAAATCAA
Organism: Paracoccaceae bacterium; assembly: GCA_002682975.1. Next base: position 6,701 of record NYSJ01000006.1, on the reverse strand, counting down.
TTTTATCTTTTGATGGAGTTTCTGTTGTGGGTCAGTCAAAGAGAGACTCTCTCAAAAATGTTAACTTACACCTAAAATCATATGAAATCTTGGGTATTGCTGGAATATCAGGAAATGGTCAAAATGTATTAGCTGATCTTATTTCTGGTCTGGTATCCCCTGATAAGGGGTCAATACTTTTAAAAGGCACAGCTATNGATAACATAAACCCGTTAGAAATGATAAAATCTGGCGTTGGAAGGATACCTGAGGATAGGCATAGGCAGGGTATAGTTGGAGGATTAAGTGTATCGGAAAATATGATTATAGAGCGCTTGGATGATCCTGAAATTCAAAGCTTTGGCTTTCTGAGGTCCTCCTTAATTAATAAAAATGCAGATAGACTTTCAAAAAAATATGATGTGCGAGGCCCAGGGATAGATCANGCTTCTCGTTTGTTATCTGGGGGTAACATTCAAAAACTTATTTTAGCTCGTGTCTTTGAACAAAAACCGGAGATCATACTGGCCAATCAACCAACTCGAGGGCTTGATATGGGAGCAGCGTCTGATGTTCAGAAACGTCTCATTGAGGCTAGAGATAGGGGGGGTGGGGTTATTCTGATTTCAGAAGATTTAGATGAGATTTTAGGGTTGGCCGATAGAATAGTAGTGATGAGGGATGGTAACTTACATGATGCTAGCTCCGNTAATCGAGAGGATATCGGCTTAATGATGGCGGGAGANGCCACATGATCCGCNTTGAACCAAGAGAAAAAATTTCACGCAGTAGTACAGTATTAATACCNATTTTCTCAGCNGTAGTTTCTTTANTATTTGCAGCCATACCTCTAATTGCAGCAGGCGCTAACCCTTTGGTTGCTTATGTAGAAATGGCTAAAGGTGTTTTTGGATCTATTTTCGCTATTTCAGAGATGCTAACCCGNGCAACGCCACTCATCTTTACTGGTCTTGCAGCAGCAATCGCATTTAGAGCGAAACTTTGGAATATTGGGGCTGAAGGTCAGCTCTACCTTGGTGCCATAGCTGCTGTAACAGTAGGATCTGGTCTTTTTGACTTACCTGCTCTTTTATTACTACCTATGATCATAGCGTTGGGAGCTTGCGCTGGAGCAGTAGGAATGGTTGGTCCGGCTTATCTGAAAGTACGTTTTGGCGCTGATGAAGTGGTAACAACGCTTTTGCTGAACTTTATCATAATCATTTTTTTACAAATGTTATTAGAGGGGCCTTTGCAGGATCCGATGGGTCTGGGTTGGCCACAGTCGGCTCCAATTCTGGATCAGGGGATGTTTCCACCATTGATTGATAGAATGCGCCTGCACTCCGGCCTGATCTTGGCAGTTTTTTTAGCTGTCATNGCACATTTTATGATCAAGTATTCTGTTTGGGGATTCAAATTAAGAGCCGTTGGGGAAAATTCGTCTGCAGCCAAGCATGCAGGAATTAACATAAATCGTTCACTTTTTGGGGTAGCAATTCTTTCTGGTAGTTTTGCTGGTCTCGCGGGAGTTAGTGAAGTTGCAGGTTTAAAAGGGTATCTGACCGCAGACCTCTCACCTGGGTTCGGCTATGCTGGAATAGTTGTTGCGATGTTAGCTGGACTATCTCCATTGGGTGTAGTGATTGCATCCGTTTTTATTGCTTCTGTATTCGTTGGGGCTGATAGCATGAGTAGAGCAATGGGGATATCATCTTTTCTAGCTGATTTAGTGGTATCTGTATCCCTTTTGTGTGTGCTGGTTGGGGGCTTTATCTCAAAATTCAAACTCGTCCGCGCTGGTACTGGGAAAAGGTAATATGATAGATATACTAAATATTTTGCTTACAGATAGCTTTTGGGCGGCATCTTTAAGGATTGCAACACCTTTGATTTTTGGTGTGCTTGGGGCGTTAATTTGCGAAAGATCTGGTACCTTAAACCTAGGAATTGAAGGTATCTTCGTAGTTGGGGCGATGTGTGGTTGGATGGCTACATGGTTAGGAGCTGGATTATGGGGAGGAATTTTAGTAGCGTTTCTCTGTGGTGCATTTTTTGGGTTAATCCATGCGATACTTACTGTGCCACTAGGTCTTTCTCAACATGTTAGTGGGCTTGGGATAACTTTGTTTGCCACTTCTGTAAGTTATTTTACTTACAGAACAGCTTTGCCCGATGTATCATCTCCCCCGAGGATTGAGCCCTTTCAACCTTTGGACATTCCCATACTTTCTGATTTACCATTTTTTGGATTAGTTTTATTTCAGCAAACTGCTTTGACGTGGCTGGCTTTAATAATGGTGTTATTGGTTTGGTATGTACTGAATCATACAAATCTTGGATTGGCTATAAAAGCAGTTGGGGATAATCCTAATAGTGTGGATGCTCAAGGTTTATCAGTTTACGCAATTCGAATATGGGCGATTATTGTTGGTTCAGCTCTCATGGCTCTTGGAGGTGCTTTTTTAACAATGAGCGCTTTTGATGCCTTTTTCTTTGGAATGGTAAATGGTCGTGGATGGGTTTGTATTGCGCTTGTAATTTTTGCAAGCTGGAGACCAGGGAAAGCTTTATTTGGTGCGCTCTTATTTGGTGCTTTTGATGCTTTACAAGTAAGATTGCAAACCGAAATGGGAGCCTTTGTCCCTGGACAAGTCTTTTTGATGGCTCCATATGTTTTGTCAATTGTAGCCCTAGTCATAGTAGCGAGATCTGCAGACTATCCTCGGGCTCTATTGACACCTTGGTATAAGGGGCAGCGGTAGGTACAAATAATGTTTGATTTGATAATAAAGAGAGCTAACCTCGCAGATGGCAAAGGCGAAGTTGATATTGCTTGTCAGAGTGGTAAAATCGTTGAAATTGCAAAATCTGTTTTAGGCGAGTCTAAGGAAATTATTGAGGCTGAGGGATGCCTTCTATCACCACCATTTATTGATCCGCACTTCCATATGGATGCCACGTTGTCATTGGGAACTCCAAGGCTAAACGTATCAGGTACTTTGTTGGAAGGCATTAGTTTGTGGGGTGAACTCAAACCATTGCAATCAATAGACGATATAATCGCTCGTGCGATGAAATACTGTGATCTTGCAGTTGCAAAGGGTATCGGAGCTATACGTAGTCACGTAGACACTTGTGATGATGAGCTTAAAGGTGTTCAGGCTCTTTTAGAAGTTCGAGAAAAAGTAAAAGATTATTTAGATCTGCAGTTGGTAGCTTTCCCTCAAGATGGTGTCATACGAGACTCAACTGCACTTAGAAATACAAAACGGGCNTTGGATATGGGTGTGGATGTGGTGGGAGGTATTCCNCATTTTGAAAGGACTATGTCTGAGGGTGCNAGTAGCATTAAATTACTATGTGAAATNGCNGCAGAGCGTGGGCTNATGGTTGATATGCACTGTGATGAAAGTGATGATCCAATGAGCCGACACATTGAGACATTAGCTTTTGAAACGAAAAGATTGGGTTTAGAGGGACGGGTTTCAGGGTCGCATCTCACTTCTATGCACTCGATGGATAATTACTATGTTTCTAAGTTGATACCTTTGATGGCTGAGTCAAATATAAATGTGATACCCAACCCCCTTATAAACATAATGCTTCAGGGCCGGCATGATACTTATCCAAAAAGACGTGGTCAAACGAGAGTCAGAGAGTTACGTGACGCAGGCCTTACAGTCGGCTTTGGCTCAGACTGTGTCATGGATCCTTGGTACTCGCTTGGAAAAGCAGATATGCTAGATGTTGCTTTTATGGCCTTGCATGTAGGTCAACTTTCAAGCCGTCAGGATATGGAATGGTGTTTTGATGCAGTAACCAAAAATTCTGCTAAAATTATTGCTTTAGACGAATATGGTATTGAAAAAGGAAAGCCAGCAAACTTCGTATTACTACAAGCGAAAGACAAAATAGAGGCTATTAGATTACGAGCGCACCGATTATTAGTCGTCAGAAATGGCCGTATAATTTCAAGATCCAATCCTATAGAACACACATTATATAAGCCAGACGGTAAAACAGTTTTTAATGAGTTGAATTAATCAATCTCTAAGCATTAGACAAAAACATAAGAGGTTATCATGGCGAAACCAATTATCGTTGTTGGAGCGGGTATTTGCGGCATTTCAACTGCTATTTGGTTGCAACGCTCTAATTTAGAGGTGATATTAGTAGATAAATCTGATCCTGGTATGGGTGCATCCTACGGGAATGCGGGGCTTCTAGCGCAATGGGCAATTGTTCCAGTCAATGAGCCATCAATCTTTAAGCAAATACCGCGTTATTTAATTGATCCTATGAGCCCACTTTTTGTTAAGTGGCGTTATTTACCATGGCTCACTCCTTGGTTGATTAAGTTTCTAAGGAACGCAAATTCTTTAGATTCTCAGAGAACAATTGAAGCGTTAATCCCTCTACTGTCCGACTCTGTTCAGCAACATAAAAGGCTCACTGAGGGTACGTCTGCTTCCAATTGGATCGCTGACAGTAAATTTAGTTACGCCTATAGATCTTTAGCTGACTTCCAGAAAGATTCATTTAGTTGGAAATGTAAGAAAAAGGCTGGGATGGTACCTGAGCTATTTACTGGAAAGGAGGTTCAAGAAATTGAGCCAATTTGTGGTTCCGTTATAGATTGCTTAGCAGTTATTAGTGGCCAAGGTCATATTATAAATCCACAAGGCTATATTACTGAACTCATGAAAATATTCTATCATAATGGTGGAAAATTTATAAATGCTGAGGTTAAGGATTTTGGCTTCCAAAATGAAAAAATCAATATGGTATTCACTGATAATGGTAAATTTGAATGTGATAAAGCAGTCATAACGGCTGGAATCTGGTCAAAAAATTTAATGCGAAAGCTTGGCCTCAAAATTCCGCTAGAAGCTGAACGAGGCTATCATGTGGTGTATAAAAATGCGTCGATACTGCCACGCAATCCAATGATGATGACAGTAGGTAAATTTGGAGTAACACCGATGAAAGGTGATCTTAGATGTGCAGGCACTGTAGAGTTAGGCGGCATTAAGATCGGCCCAAGCCAGGGGCCAATTAAATTGCTAAGACGGCGTGTGGCTGAAGCTTTTCCAAAAATGATGTATGACAAAACTGAGGAATGGTTGGGGTTTAGACCAACCGCTCCTGATAGTCTGCCACTTATCGGTCAGCTTAAGGAAAGTGGCGTCTATACGGCATTTGGACATCAGCATATCGGCATGACATCTGGGCCGAAAACTGGGAGGTTAATATCTGATATTATTAACTACAGATCACCAAATATAAATATGTCGTTTTATGATCCAAACCGATTTAATTCATAGGAAAATTATGATGGAGAATTCATGGGAACTCTTAATAAATTCAGTTAAAAAGCTTCATGAAGGTAACCATGTTTTACAAAACTTTTGTCCCTTTCCAAATGACTTGATTGTTCAAAAAGTTGAGCCCTTTCATATTGAGGCTGGTAATCTGATCAAGCATGAGAAGAATTTAAATACTGAAAAATACCAAGATTTGTGTGATAAAATCATTGAAAGAGGTCAATATGCACACTGGCGACAAACGTATAAAGGCACGGCAGTGTCTTCACATTTTTTGAGTCATTTTGGTTGCTACTGTCTTATTGGGGTCGGTGGCCCATATAATTCCAATAGTATGAGAGCTTGGATAGTTTATATGCCGTCTAAATTATACTATCCTTGGCATCAGCATCCGGCAGAAGAGTTATACTTTTGTCTTGCAGGAGAGGCTATATTTAGGGCAGATGGAAAGGACGACATAATTTTGTGTGAGGGGGGTGTATCTGAACATAACTCAAATCAGCCCCATGCCATGCAGACTGATGAAAAACCTGTGTTGGCCTACGTTATCTGGCGAAATGGGTTTGATGTTCTACCTGAGTTGACCCATCATGATGCAACGTAATTTGAAATACTGAAAGTTAAATATTAATGACGAAACCGTGCATTTTATGTGTTGCAATTACTGGATCATTACCGACAAAGGCTGATAATCCTGCCGTGCCAATTAGCTTACAAGAGCAAATCGAAAGTACGCAAAATGCATTTGAGGCAGGAGCAACAATTGCGCACTGCCATGTGCGTAATGATGATCAGACGCCATCTTCTGACCCTGAAAAATTTGCAGAATTGCTTGAGGGATTAAAAGTGCATTGTCCTGGGATGGTTATTCAATTCTCTACTGGTGGCCGCTCAGGTTCGGGAACTGACAGAGGCAGTATGCTTCCATTGGCTCCTGACATGGCGTCATTGTCCGTCGGTTCAAATAATTTCCCCACACGTGTCTATGAAAACCCACCTGATCTGGTCAACTGGTTAGCGTCCGAAATGAAAAAATATAGTATTACTCCAGAAATAGAAGCATTCGATTTAAGCCATATTCTGAATGCTATAAAGATGCATGATAGGAATGAATTATATGGAAAGTTATATGTTCAGTTTGTTATGGGAGTTAAAAATGCCATGCCAGCAGACAAAGAAGTTTTTGATTTTTATGTAAACTTTATGAGAAAAAGGGCCCCAAAAGCAGAATGGTGTGCAGCAGGAATTGGTGCTAATCAAATTACTGTAAACGAGTGGGCAATTTCTGCTGGGGGCCATACTAGGGCGGGACTCGAGGACAACGTGAGGCTCAACAGAAATACGCTTGCCCCCTCAAATGCGGCGTTGATCCAACGAGCAGCAGAAATATGTGAA
>NYSJ01000005.1 GCA_002682975.1 Paracoccaceae bacterium | reverse complement strand
TGAGAAATCTACCCAATTAGAATTTGCAGATAACAAACTCCTTATAGATCTCTGTGGTGAGTTCGATCGGAACTTAGCTGAGCTAGAAAATAAATTTTCGATCCAGATAGTGCGCCGAGGGAACTTGCTTGACTTAATTGGTGACAAATTCTCCGCAGAAAAAGTTGGTCGGGTACTAATCGCGTTATACCAAAGGTTAGAAAGTGGCAAGTTGGTTGAGTTTTCAGACATTGACCGTGAAATAAGATTTGTACTTCATGGTAAAAAAAGCTCAACTGATCAAATGGAAATGTTCTCTAATGGACATTTTGAAATAAGGACTAGAAAAAAAACAGTTGAACCTCGAACCAAGGCTCAACGCGATTTTGTTCAGTCTTTGACCGATAATGAGCTGGCATTTGGCATAGGTCCGGCTGGTACTGGTAAAACTTATCTTGCTGTAGCAGTCGGGGTTTCCAAGTTTATTGCCGGAGAGGTTGATAAAATTATACTAAGTCGACCAGCGGTGGAAGCAGGTGAAAAACTTGGATANCTGCCTGGGGATATGAAAGATAAGGTGGANCCCTATATGCAGCCGCTGTATGACGCATTAAANGACTTCTTGCCTGCAAAACAGCTGGCTAAGTTGATAGAGGAAAAAACTATTGAAATTGCTCCTCTGGCATTCATGCGTGGNAGGACGCTAGCCCACTCTTATATTGTATTAGATGAAGCTCAAAATGCTACNTCAATGCAAATGAAAATGTTTTTAACTAGGTTAGGCGAGGGATCGCGTATGGTCATCACTGGGGACAGGTCTCAGATTGATTTACCCAAAGGGGCTATGTCAGGTTTGCTTGATGCTGAAAGCTTACTGTCAAAAATCTCGACGATCGGATTCAACTATTTCACGTCAAAAGATGTGGTAAGACATCCTTTAGTCGCAACAATCATTGAAGCTTATGAGAGTAGAAATACTAAGTAGGCACGAATTAGTTAATTTTATGAAACAAGTAGAGATAATATTTGAAGATGACCGATGGGCCAGTATAAACTTTGAGCACATGGTGACCAAAGTTTTTAATCAAACATTGGATCAGCTTGGATATCCAAAAGGCGATTATTTCGTTTCAGTTTTAGCATGTAATGACAAAAAAATGAGGAAGTTAAATCTTACTTTCCGCAACAAAGACGCTTCCACTAATGTTCTGTCATGGCCATCTAGAGATCGGCTGTCTTCTACAGAGGGCGGCAAACCAAAACCGCTAGAGCAAAAAGTGGATGCTGAACTGGGAGATATAGCTTTGGCATATGAAACTTGTAGAGAAGAAGCCACGCAATCCAAAACAAATTTTACATTCCATGTACAACATTTGATAGTTCATGGTATTCTTCATCTATTGGGTTATGACCATGCTAGTGACTCGGATGCAACGCTCATGGAGGATTTAGAACGTCAAATACTTGGCAACTTGGGTGTAAATGCCCATACTCAACTATAGGCAAAATTGTCTAGAGCTTTTGGATAGTAAAATGGAAGATAACGACGGATCATCTAACGCAGCGCAAAGCGCGCCTACAAAAAATACCGTGAAAAACTTTAATCTTAGTGAAAAGTTTTTGAGGCTATTTAATCGAAATAAACCTGAAAATAGTGTAAAAACCAACGATGAAGCACAAGAAAGTAAAGTCTCAACCGACTCGCATGGCATGTTTAATTTGCGACGGCTCTGTGTGGAAGACGTTGCCATTCCTAAGGCCGAAATTGTATCTGTCAGTGCGGATATAAAAAAATCTGAACTTGTCACCGTATTTAGGGAAAGTGGGTTAACTAGACTTCCTGTCTATGAGGGAACTTTAGATAATCCAATTGGCATGGTCCATCTTAAAGATTTTACGTTAAAATATGCTTTTGCTCGGAAAAACACTCTAAAAATAAAAGACATTCTTCGACCTCTTCTCTATGTTCCAGCTTCAATGACCATAGGTATTCTTTTGACAAAAATGCAGTCGGATAGGCGTCATTTGGCTCTTGTAATTGACGAGTATGGTGGCGTGGATGGCCTTGTTACAATTGAAGATTTAATTGAACAAGTAATTGGTGAAATTGAGGATGAGCACGATATCGATGAAGGGCAAATGTGGACTTGGGAAAGCGACAATACGATAGTTGCTTTAGCCCGAGCTTCTCTCGATGAACTAGGCTCTGAGCTTTCTATAGATTTTGAGCAAGGTCCAGGGATAGATGCCGAGGAAGTTGACTCTCTTGGAGGGTTGGTTTTTGTTCTTGCGGGCAGAGTGCCGGTTAGAGGAGAAGTAGTTCAACACCCTCAAGGGCTCGAATTTGAAATTATCGATGCTGATCCAAGACGTATTAAGCGTGTTAGGTTGCGTCTAAAGCCTTCGGTTGAAGCAGCCGAATAGGATGATAGTTTGATCTCTGAAAATTTGGGTTATTTTAAACCTATGGCTTTAGGAGTGCTGTTAGCCTTAGGTCATGCCCCTTTTAACATGTGGTTCCTAAGTTTTGTCGCTATTTGTTTGTGCATTTCGCAGATTGAGAAACAAAAAGAACGATTGCGCATTGCGGTATACATAATGTTTTTCGGAATAGGGTATTTCATCGTAACTTTAAATTGGATAGTTGAGCCTTTTTTTGTCGATTTTCTTTTACATGCTTGGATAGCTCCATTTGCTATTTTTTCTATTTCTATAGCAATGTCTTTGTTTTGGTTTGTTCTTAGTTATGTTTTTGCGCCAATGGGGGCAAGGTGGGCGCTAGTGCTCGGCATTGCGATAGCGGAGTATTTCAGATCTTTTGTCTTCACAGGTTTCCCGTGGGGTACGATAGCATCATTATTCGTGAGTTCCCCGTTTGCTCAGTTACTATCGGTTGTTGGCCCTTTCGGCTTTGGATTATTAGTTTTTGCAATCGTGATGTTTTTAGTTTCCTCACTGGAGAGTAGAAAAATCGTATCAACTTTTGTAGGACTATTTATTCTGTCCTCAATGCTTTTTTGGGGATTGCAACGGCAAAACCTTGAAATTGAATTCACTGATAAAACTATTTTACTTGTTCAGCCAAATGCGCCTCAGAGTGAGAAATGGAATGAGGACTTAGCACCAGTTTTTTTCAATCGAATGATAAAATCCACAGCAGANGCTAATAAAGTAAGCTTAATAGTTTGGCCAGAAAGTGCTATTTATTATCCGCTTAATTTTGCAGATGAATTGGTAAAGGAAATAAGCAAGGCCTCGTCAGGAGTNCCTNTAGCATTTGGAGCTCTTCGCTTTGATGAAAATAAAAAGTTACTTAATTCGCTAATATTACAGAAGAGGGACGAGAAACAGCAGATATATGATAAGTCAATTCTTGTGCCATTTGGTGAGTATTTACCATTATCATATTTTCTGAGTAATTTAGGTCTAAGCTCTATGGTTAATTCATACGGCGCTGGTTTCACCCCAGGTCATGGCGCAGATCTAATCGAAGTTGACAGTGACTTTTATTTTCAACCTTTGATATGCTATGAAGCTATTTTCCCCAGTATTTTACGGGCAACATCAAGTCGCCCTGATCTTGTACTTCAAATTACGAACGATGCATGGTTCGGTCGTTTTTCTGGTCCATATCAGCATCTTCAAATATTGAAGATGAGAGCTATAGAGACTGGAGTGCCGGTCGCAAGATCAGCCAATACTGGTATTTCTGCAGTTATTTCCGCAAATGGGAAAATAATTGAAAGTTTACCTTTGGGAACCCAAGGTTCCTTAGAATTAAATATCCCAAAGGCGCTCAATGCTACAGTATATTATAATTGGGGTGAAAACATTTTTTTTATTATGTTTTTATCTCTAATGCTTTTGGGCATAATAGTTAAAAGACACTATTGACCAAGACGTTTTAAACGATTAGGCAAAGTATTGCACGCAACGGCTTCCTGACGCGTGAGATCAAACTATTGGAGCAAAAATCTTGTCTCGTAAATCTTATATTTTTACTTCAGAATCTGTATCTGAAGGGCACCCAGATAAAGTCTGTGATAGAATATCTGATGCTGTTTTAGACGCCTTCATTGCATTAGAACCAGAGGCTCGAGTAGCNTGTGAAACTTTTGCAACTACTAACAGAGTTGTAGTTGGTGGAGAGGTTGGTCTTTCTGATAAAAAGTTGTTGTCTAAGCAAATGGGCAGAATTGATGACATTGTCAGAGCTTGTATCAAAGACATTGGATATGAGCAGAAAAAATTTCATCATGAAACTGTTGAAATAACAAATTTGCTTCACGAACAATCTGCGCACATTGCGCAAGGTGTAAATGCTGACGGTGAAAAAGANGAGGGTGCAGGCGATCAAGGGATAATGTTTGGTTACGCGACGGATGAAACACCCGATTTAATGCCCGCACCAATACAATATAGCCATGCAGTTTTGAGACGATTGGCCGAGGTAAGGAAGTCAGGTGCTGAACCTAGTCTTGGTCCAGATGCCAAATCACAGCTATCAGTTCGTTATGAAAATGGNTTCCCTGTCGGAATAACTTCTATTGTTNTGTCTACACAACACTTAGATGCGTCACTGTCCTCGGAGGATATTCGTGCCATAGTTGAACCATATATACTNGAAACGTTGCCNACTGGTTGGGTTGATAGCTCTACGTCATGGCATGTAAATCCAACTGGTAAATTTGTAATTGGGGGCCCAGATGGCGATGCTGGTTTAACGGGTAGAAAAATAATAGTTGATACTTATGGTGGAGCTGCTCCGCATGGTGGGGGCGCTTTTTCCGGTAAAGATCCAACGAAAGTAGACCGATCCGCTGCTTATGCAGCGAGATATTTGGCCAAGAATGTAGTCGCAGCTGGCCTAGCAAGAAAGTGTACCATTCAACTAAGTTATGCAATTGGAGTTTCTCATCCACTTTCTATTTATGTTGATACCTTTGAAAGTGGAGGTGTCGACGATAAAGAAATTGAAAATGCTATAGCTCGGTCCATGGATCTCACGCCTAGGGGAATTCGAACTCACCTAGGGCTAAATAAGCCAATATATCAAAGGACAGCGGCTTATGGGCACTTTGGCAGGCCACATGAAAAAGATGGTGGTTTTAGCTGGGAGCGTACGGATCTTATTTCAGAGTTACAAAGAAATCTATCCTAGTTTTGTGTATAAATTTATCCATGAGTGCTTTATTTATTAAGATTATCAGCGTAGGGCTTTTGCCATAAATTAAATGACCGAAAATACAATAAGCAATCCCAAGAATTTCAGGAATTTCTATGGGAGGTTAAAAGGAAAAGGACTTCGCAATAAACAACAAGAAATTTTGAATAGCCAACTAAACAAGTTGTCAATACCGGCTATAAGTCAAATTTCTAATCCCGATCGGAAGCAAGTAGAAATATCTGATCTCTTTCCTGATTTAGTATCAATTAATCTTGAGATTGGATTTGGAGGGGGCGAGCATCTCGTTCATCAGGCTAGACGTAATCCAAAGATTGGTTTCATCGGTTGCGAACCATATATAAATGGGGTTGCGATGCTAGCTGGAAAACTATCACAGCTAGATTTGAAAAATGTGCGCATTTATCCTGGTGATGTTAGAGATTTATTTGATGTCTTACCAAACGACTCTATTGGAAATGTATTTTTACTATATCCCGATCCTTGGCCAAAAAAACGCCATCATAGAAGAAGATTTGTGACCAGCGAGTATTTAATTGAATTAAATCGAGTCATGAAAACTGGTGCTATATTAAGGATAGCTACAGATATTCCCGATTACGTTCGGCAATCTCTTCAAGAATTGATGAAACATAACTTTTCTTGGATGGCCTTAGACGCTCGAGATTGGAGAGAGTGTTGGAGTGATTGGATTTCGACTCGATATGAAAAAAAAGCTCTATTAGAGGGGCGTAAGCCATATTATTTAACATTTGAAAAGCGAGAGTCCTAGACCTTGATCAAAGTCTAGTTTATCGAGGCACAAACAAAGGTATTACAAATGTCTTTAAATCCTAAACCAACTGTGATGCGTGCTTTGAGATCTAGCTCTCTCAAGGGGGTTGTTTCAATTCCTGGTGATAAGTCCATATCGCACCGTTCCCTTATTTTAGGCGCATTAGCTATAGGGCAAACCAGAATTACGGGCTTATTGGAGGGTCAAGACGTTCTTGATACTGCAAAGGCTATGGTTGCATTTGGTGCCGTGGTTGAAAAAAATGATCAAAGTGAATGGCTCGTGGATGGTGTGGGTGTGGGAGGTTTTGCGGAACCGTCAACTGTAGTTGATTGTGGTAACTCGGGAACAGGAGTAAGATTAATAATTGGAGCAATGTCGACAACTCCCATCAATGCAACATTTACTGGCGATCATAGTTTGAACAGTCGCCCAATGGAACGTGTGACTAATCCACTTAGCAAATTTGGAGTAACGACATTTGGACGAAGTAAAGGTCGTTTGCCAATGACGGTAATTGGAGCCAGGTCTCCTATCCCGGTCAAATACGACGTGCCTGTACCATCGGCTCAAGTAAAATCTGCTTTGCTGCTAGCTGCTTTGAATGCTCCTGGTGAAACTATTATCACTGAAAAAGAGACCACTCGTGACCACACCGAGAGAATGCTGAGTTCGTTTGGAGCAGACATATCAGTTGAAAATACCTCAAATCGCCGATCGATTAAACTTTGTGGGCATTCAGAATTAAATGGTCAGAATATTTGTGTTCCAAGCGATCCATCAAGTGCAGCTTTCCCAATTTGTGCAGCTATTATAGTTGAGGGTTCAGATATACTTGTTCCGAATATAACACTGAACGAGACAAGAGCTGGATTGTATAAAACGTTGATTGAAATGGGTGCTAATTTAAGCTTTGAAAATGAAAGAGAAGAAAGTGGAGAGCCTGTTGCTGACATTCGAGCCTGTTTCTCTCCCGATATGAAAGGTGTTGAAGTGCCGCCAGAGCGTGCTGCGTCGATGATCGATGAGTACCCAATTCTTTCTGTCGTTGCCGCAAATGCAACGGGAAAGACGATCATGAGAGGCGTCAAGGAACTTCGCGTTAAAGAAAGCGATAGAATTGACGTAATGGCAAAAGGTTTGCGTGCTAATGGAGTATTTGTGGATGAGGGCGAAGATTGGTGGGTAGTAAAAGGTAATGGAATGGGATCTGTAAAAGGTGGTTCTATTTGTCAGACATTTTTAGATCATCGCATCGCGATGTCTTTTTTAGTATTAGGTTTATCATCGCAAAACTACGTCGAAATAGACGATTGTTTGCCAATTAAAACGTCTTTTCCAAATTTTATTGAGCTTATGCTTGANATTGGAGCAAATATGGAAGTGCGAGATCTATAGCTTTGACTTCTTTTGGCTTAATTATAGCAATTGATGGTACAGCGGCCTCAGGTAAGGGNACAATTTCAAGGAAAATTGCCCAAAATTATTGTGTACCACACCTTGATACCGGACTGCTTTATAGACTAGTTGGTTACCACGTTCTTCAGGGCATTGATCCAATTGATGCTGCAAATCAGTTAAATGTTAAGCAAGCAGAAGTCTTTGATCTAAAAACACTGCAAGTGTCAAATGCTGCTTCCGAAGTCGCTAAAAACCCCACAGTTAGAGCTAAATTACTTGAATTTCAGAGGCGTTTTGCTTCAAAGCCGGGTGGAGCAGTATTAGACGGTCGGGATATTGGGACAGTAATTTGTCCTAATGCAGACCTAAAGTTTTACATAACTGCGAGCTCGGAGGTCAGAGCACAAAGAAGACACTCGGAATTGCTCGGTCTTGGACACAAAATTTCTTATGAAAGTGTACTGAGAGAAATTCAAGAACGAGATGAGAGAGANACAAATCGTGAACAGTCACCGCTATTACCAGCCGAAGATGCTAATAAAATTGATACCTCTGATATGAATATTGGAGAAGTTTATGACTTAGTTTGTCTAATTATTGACGCAAAATTGGAGAAGTGAAGTTTATTCGGCAAAGTGTTGATTATTACCGGGACAGTTAGCCCTTGATTTACTTATAATTAGCATGTAAACCGCGCCAGTCTTGCGCAGAAAAAACTACGAAACTCAANGTTGGTTGTTTGATGTTATAATTAGCCAGACGAAAGAAATTAAAGACCGGTGGAACCAACCATCTGGCCAGAAAATATTTAATAAAGGATATAGAGACTAGATGGCTCAAAATGCAACTATGGCAGAATTNGAAGCACTGCTAAATGAAAGCTTCAAGATTGATACCCCCCAAGAAGGTTCCGTTGTTAAAGGTAAAGTGATAGCTATAGAGGCTGGCTTTGCAATAGTTGACGTAGGTTACAAAATGGAGGGCAGGGTAGAGTTAAAAGAGTTTGCCAACCCTGGTGAAGCGCCTGAAGTTGCAGTTGGNGATGAAGTGGAAGTTTTCNTACGTCAGGTAGAAAATGCTAAAGGTGAAGCAGTCATTTCTAGGGAAATGGCTCGTAGAGAAGAAGCATGGGATAGGCTTGAAAAGGCTTATGCAGATGATGCGAGAGTTGATGGGGCCATCTTTGGGCGAGTGAAAGGTGGATTTACAGTGGACTTAGGNGGGGCGGTAGCCTTCCTTCCNGGTTCTCAGGTTGATGTTCGCCCAGTCCGCGATGCAGGTCCTCTTATGGGGTTAAAGCAACCTTTCCAGATTTTGAAAATGGACCGTCGTAGAGGTAATATAGTTGTATCTCGACGTGCTATATTGGAAGAAAGTCGTGCAGAACAAAGAGCAGAAGTTATCGGAAACTTGGCTGAAGGTGATGACGTAGAAGGTGTGGTCAAAAACATCACCGAATATGGTGCGTTTGTNGACTTAGGAGGTGTAGACGGGCTTCTTCATGTTACGGATATGGCTTGGCGTAGAATNAATCATCCGTCTGAGATCTTAACTATCGGTGAGTCAATAAAGGTACAGGTTATCAAGATTAATAAGGAAACTCATAGAATTTCTCTAGGNATGAAACAACTAGAAGAAGATCCATGGGAATTAGTAGCTGGTAAATATCCTTTGGANTCCCTNCATAAAGGGGTAGTAACCAATATAACAGATTACGGTGCTTTCGTTGAGCTTGAAGCTGGCGTAGAGGGTTTAGTACATGTTTCAGAAATGTCATGGACTAAAAAGAATGTTCATCCAGGTAAAATNGTATCTACGAGCCAGGAAGTTGACGTAATGGTCCTTGAGATAGATGGCGTAAAGCGTAGAGTGTCTTTAGGCATTAAACAGTGTCAGAGAAACCCTTGGGAAGTATTTGCAGAGAACCATCCNGTAAATAGTGAAGTAGAGGGNGAAGTAAAGAATATAACCGAGTTTGGGCTTTTCATAGGTCTAGATGGTGAGATTGATGGAATGGTTCATTTAAGTGATATTTCTTGGGATGAGCGCGGTGAAGATGTAATTCAAAACTTCCGTAAAGGTGATATGGTAAAAGCCGCAGTTACTGAAATCGANGTTGAGAAAGAACGGATTTCATTGTCGATAAAAGCCTTAGGTGGAGATAAATTTTCTCAAGCCACAGATAAAGTTAAGCGTGGCTCAATAGTAACGGTAGAGGTCACTTCAATTGAAGATGGTGGTATAGAAGTAGAATACGAGGGGATGAAATCGTTTATTCGTCGATCAGATCTCAGTCGTGATCGTGCTGAACAACGGCCNGACAGATTTAATGTTGGAGATAAGGTCGATGTTCGCGTAACTAGTGTAGATAGCAAGACTAGAAAACTGGGTCTTTCTGTAAAGGCTCGTGAAATAGCTGAAGAGAAAGAAGCTGTTGAGCAATACGGTTCATCCGATAGTGGAGCTTCGCTAGGTGATATTTTAGGCGCTGCACTTAAAGGCGACGAAGAATAATATAAAAAATAGTGTAAAGTGATTTGCCCCGCACCGTTGGTGTGGGGTCAAATTTTTGATTCGTTTAGTCCTCAAATTGCATTTTAATCAAGGCGATAANNGTTCTAACAATCATGAAATCAGAAAAATATTTCTGTTTACAATAGTATTTCGTTAAAAAATAATGCTTTAGGTGGATAAATGATTTTAATTTCGCGGGAGTGGTGATTATAGTTAATGTGCTATTATCATAAATGCCAGGGAGATAAACCGATGATCCGATCGGAGTTAATTCAGAAAATNGCCGACGAAAACCCAAATCTTTTTCAACGTGATGTAGAAAGAATCGTTAATACCATATTTGAGGAGATTACGGATGCACTCGCTAATGGTGATAGAGTTGAACTAAGAGGTTTTGGCGCTTTTTCAGTAAAAACGAGGGATGCAAGAGTTGGGCGTAACCCGAGAACTGGGGAGGCTGTCAGCGTAGATAAGAAAAAGGTTCCGTTTTTTAAAACAGGAAAACTTTTGCGTGATAGGCTAAATGGGAAGGCTTAATATTTGACACGTTATATACGAGTTATTTTTTTAACTTGTCTTTCGATTATAATTTTGACCTTAGCGGTCGCAAACAGAGAACTTGTGGATATCAGAATACTACCCAGTGAACTGGANGGTTTTTTNGGTGNTGGTATGATATTTTCAATTCCAATTTTTGTTTTGTTTCTCTGTGGTGTAATTTTTGGCCTATTTGTAGGATTTGTTTGGGAATGGATCAGGGAGATGAAACATAGATCAGCCTCAAGTAGAAAATCTAAAGAGCTTGCTAAAGTAGAAAACGAGNTGAATCAGTTAAAGCGTGATAGTGGGCANANCGACGATGAGGTTTTGTTGCTGCTCAACAATAAAGNAAACTCATGACTNTCAATTTGAAAAAAATNAATCCGATTGCTGTAAAATTTTGNGGCCTGACTTCTGTTANAGATATAAATTTGGCNGCTTCCATGGGTGCGAGATATGCAGGCTTTGTATTTTTTGATAAGTCACCNCGCTCTCTGACCTTTGAAATGGGACGTAAACTGGCACTGGAGGCGCCAATTGGATTGGCTAAGGTGGCTTTAGTAGTGAACCCTCTTTTTTCATATTTGGATGAACTTATAAGTCAGGTTCCAATAGATATGATCCAGTTACATGGTTCCGAAAGTCCTAAGACAGTGCATGATGTTAGAAAACGATATGGCCTACCAGTTATGAAGGCTATCGGTATTTCTTCTGAAAGTGACTTAAAAAAAGTAAAAACATACTGTGAGGTTTGTGATCAAATTTTATTTGATGCAAAACCTTCAAGTAAGGACGCGTTGCCTGGAGGAAATGGATTGCAATTCGATTGGTCAGTTCTTGCAAATAAAAAGTGGTCAAAGCCTTGGATGTTAGCTGGAGGATTAAATGCTGCCAATGTTGAAAAGGCTGTGAAAGTAACCAATGCGAGGCAGCTTGATTTATCAAGCAGTATAGAGCTTAGCCCTGGGATAAAAGATCCGGAAAAGATAAAGGATTTCATGCAGGCTTTAGAGCACTGTAATTTTGAAAGAATTTAGATAAAATCTCTTGAACTTGGCTGTAACTAATATAACACCTAATGTCTTAATATAAAAATTTCTAATGGGAGCTCGATTTTAGTGGCTAATGATCTTTTTAACAGTTTTATGACTGGCCCCGATGAAAAAGGTAGGTTCGGGAAGTTTGGTGGACGTTTTGTTTCGGAAACCTTGATGCCACTGATATTAGAATTGGAGGATCAGTATGAAAAAGCTAAGCTAGATCCAGAATTCTGGGACGAAATGGATGATCTGTGGAAGCATTACGTCGGTAGGCCCAGCCCTTTATACTTTGCAGAGCGTTTAACGGAAAAGTTGGGTGGAGCAAAAATTTATCTTAAAAGGGATGAATTAAATCATACAGGTGCCCATAAGATTAATAATGTTCTTGGCCAAATTATATTGGCTAGGAGAATGGGGAAAACCCGCATTATAGCTGAAACAGGGGCTGGCCAGCATGGCGTTGCCACCGCCACAGTCTGCGCAAAATTTGGTTTAAAATGTATCGTTTACATGGGGTCGCATGACGTAGAACGTCAGGCTCCAAATGTATTCCGTATGAAATTACTTGGGGCCGAGGTTATTCCAGTTACCTCAGGAAGAGGCACCCTGAAGGACGCTATGAATGACGCTCTTAGGGATTGGGTTACAAACGTGAATGATACTTTCTACTGTATTGGCACAGTCGCCGGTCCCCATCCTTACCCTGCTATGGTAAGAGACTTCCAATCAATTATTGGCAAAGAGGCTAAAGATCAAATGATGGAGGCAGAAGGCCGACTACCTAACACGTTAATTGCAGCAATCGGGGGTGGGTCTAATGCTATGGGTTTATTTTATCCATTCCTTGATGATAAAGATGTGGAGATAATTGGCGTTGAGGCAGGTGGGAAAGGCGTAAATAACCGAATGGAGCATTGTGCTTCCTTAACAGGTGGACGGCCTGGNGTATTACACGGCAACAGAACATATCTGCTACAAGATAATGACGGTCANATATTAGAAGGTTTCTCTATTTCAGCAGGTTTAGACTATCCTGGAATAGGCCCTGAGCATGCCTGGCTGCATGAAATTGGAAGGGCAAAGTATGTTTCGATNACAGATAAGGAAGCATTAAGCGCTTTTGAACTGTGTTGTACAGCCGAAGGGATTATACCAGCTTTAGAGCCGTCTCACGCGCTTGCTCATGTGGAAAAAATTGCCCCTAAGTTGCCGAAAGACCATATTATTTGNATGAACATGTGCGGTAGAGGAGATAAGGATATTTTTACGGTTGCGAGACANCTTGGATTTGACATGTCAGGGCCAGAGGGTCGCAATTTAGAATAAGCGCTGCAAGCTCTTAATATTTTATCGTCGCATATTTCATTTCAATCGAATTCTAAAGTTCTTCCAATCTTTTTAAAGCCTTGGTAACTTGTGATTGTTCTTCTTTTCTCTTTACAACGTTATCCCGTGTTTCATTTACTACTTCTGGTGGGGCACTATTAACAAATTTGGGGTTATTCAGCCTACCTTCCATTGAATTGATTTCTTTCGTTAGTTTTTCTTCAGCCTTTACCAGTCGGCTTTTCTCAGCTTCGATGTCAATGACATCTGCTAATGGAAGGCCAAATATTGCCCCGGACGCACTCACTGATACAGTCCCTTTAGGAAAATTATTAATTCTCTCTGCATCACTTATACGTGCCAACTTCATAATCATGATTGAATTACGCTCAAAGGTTTTTTGTGCGCCTACAGTCATTTCTTGATAAATCAAGGGAATCTTTAAACCAGCAGGTACGTGCATCTGCTGCCTGGCGCTGCGGATATTTTCTATAAGAGAAATGACCCAATTCATCTCCTGATCCGCTTCAGGTTCAACCAGATCGGTTGTAGTATAATTTGGCCAATTCTGATGAACTAATAAACTGCTTCGTTTGCCAAGTGAGCCCCAAAGTTCTTCGGTAATAAATGGCATTATAGGATGCAGTAATATTAAGCACTGATCAATTACCCAACCCATGGTTTCTTGAGTTTCAGTAATTACATTTTTATTTGATGAACTAAATAGTGGTTTTGACAACTCTACATACCAGTCGCAAACTTTTCCCCAAACGAAGGCATAGAGTGANTTAGCAGCATCATTAAAGCGGAAATTTTCAAATGAAATTTGGACTTCATTCAATACTTTNGACGTTTCCCCCATTATCCATTTATTTAAATTTTCTTTGGGATTAGGTAAATTACCTGTACTTGGCTGAGCTCCATTCATTTCCGCATAACGGGCGGCATTCCATAATTTTGTTCCAAAATTTCGATACCCCACAATACGTTGCATATCTAATTTAAGCACACCTCCGATAGAGGCCATTGCCGCATTCGTAAACCGCAGAGCATCTGCACCGTACTCATCAATTATATCTAAGGGATCAACTACATTACCTGTTGATTTAGACATTTTTTTGCCTTTTGCATCTCTGACAAGCCCATGCAAATATACCGTTGAAAATGGGATTTTACCCACAACTGCGAGCTGCATCATCATCATTCTAGCAACCCAAAAGAAAAGNATATCCTGGCCTGTGATTAAAGTACTTGTTGGAAAGTACTCGTCCAACGCTGGTGTTTTTTCTGGCCACCCAAGAGTTCCTATCGGCCAAAGGCCAGAGGAAAACCAGGTATCTAATACATCTGGATCTTGCGTAAGTTTAACCCCATTACCAGCCAATTCTTGCGCACTTTGTAGGTCTTCTGCACAATACTGATCTCCGTTTTCGTCAAACCACACCGGAATTTGATGTCCCCACCAGAGTTGTCGGGATATGCACCAAGGCTCAATGTTTTTAAGCCAATGGTAATATGTTTTTTCNTCACTATCAGGAATTAATTTTACTTTTCCTGATTTAACAGCATCTAAAGCTGGTCCGACTATTTTTGATGTATCAACNAACCATTGATCGGTAAGCATGGGCTCAATGACGACTTTAGAACGATCACCAAAAGGTTGCATTACTGGCTTTTCTTCGACAAGTGGGATTTCTTCGTTNTTCTCCCCATCTTGGCTTTTTNTAATAGTTTTTACTGCAAGGTCTTGATTTGTAATATGATCAACAATTAGTTTGCGTGCTTCAAACCGATCTAAGCCGCGAAATTCTTCTGGGACAAGGTTTAAAGTATCGATTTCTGCCTCAGTAAACTCTCCAAAGTTTGAAAAATTTTGTGCCAGCGACGCAGCTTCGCTGTATGGAAGTCCGTCGTCTCGCATTCGGCCTTTTGTATCCATTAGCCTAAAGAGTGGAATACTATTTCTTTTGGCTACCTGATAGTCGTTAAAATCGTGAGCCCCAGTAATTTTTACTGCACCAGAACCAAAATCTGGGTCAGGATATTCATCAGNAATAATTGGAATCCACCGCCGATCTTTTTTAGGTCCAACCGGAATTTCACAATATTTTCCGATGATTGAAGAATATCTTTGATCCTTAGGATTTACTGCGATGGCGCCATCACCTAACATGGTTTCTGGTCTGGTTGTAGCGATAGAAATATAGTCGCGTGTTTCTTCCTTCATAATATTACCGTCAACATCACGCTCGATATGAAGGTAAGTTTCATCATTTTGAAGCGGGTATTTAAAATGCCACATTTTTCCTTCAGTCTCAATGTTTTCTACTTCTAAGTCAGAGATAGCTGTTTCGAAATGTGGGTCCCAGTTTACGAGCCTTTTGCCGCGGTAGATAAGCCCTTTATTATACATTTCGATAAAGACTTTTATTACTGCATCATGAAAATTTCCGCCATCTTCGGCCGGTGATCCTGGAGCACCCGACATCGTAAAGGCTGTGCGTTCCCAATCACAGCTTGCACCAAGTCTCTTAAGCTGGTTGATAATTGTATCGCCGGACTGTTTTTTCCATTTCCAAACATTTTTNAGGAATTCGTCTCTACCCATTTCTTGACGAGATTTATTAGTGGGNTTTTTTGCAAGCTCACGTTCTACGACCATTTGCGTTGCTATGCCCGCATGGTCTGTNCCTGGCTGCCAAAGAGTGTTATAACCCTGCATNCGCTTCCACCGAATTAGTATATCTTGAAGGGTATTGTTGAATGCATGCCCAATATGAAGAACTCCGGTAACATTGGGTGGAGGGATCATTATAGAATATGNCTCCTTTCTTGATGCATTTGCGCCTGCTCTAAAGGATTTTTCTTTTTCCCATTTCTCGTAGATTCTTTTTTCTGCTGATTTAGCGTCGAAGGTCTTTTCCAGTGCCATAAATTTCTCGCGGTTTACTCGATTTATTTGCAATTACCTTTTCTAGAGTGAAATTAAAAGGCACAAGACAATAATATCTTGTNANAATTAAGTTCCAAAATTAGCAAGAATAATTAACTATTGTTTACAAAAATTATCTATACATTTTCTATAATCACTGCAATGCCTTGGCCGCCGCCAATGCACATCGTCGCTAACCCATACTTTCCATTTTGACGCTTTAATTCGTAAACTAATTTGGTCAAAATTATTGCTCCAGACGCTCCTACCGGATGTCCTAGAGCAATTGCCCCGCCATTTGGATTAGTTTTGGCCGGGTCAAAATTTAATTCTGCTGCCACAGCGCAAGCCTGAGCAGCGAATGCTTCATTTGACTCGATACAGTCAATTTGTGAAATATTTAGCCCGGCAATGAGAAGAGCCTCCTTTACCGCGGGTATTGGTCCAAGGCCCATTAAATGTGGAGCAACTCCTCCAACTCCATATGATATAATTTTAGCCATAACAGGCATGGAGTACTTTGATATTGCAGTCTTGCTAGCAAGCACTAACGCTGAAGCTCCATCATTTATTCCAGATGAATTACCGGCTGTGACCGTACCGTCTCGATCAAACGCAGGTTTAAGTTTACTGAAATCCTGCAGTCTTACTTGTTCTCTACAATGTTCATCTGTGTCAAAAACGTCTTGTTTTTTACCTGTTTTGATCACTACTGGCAGAATTTGTTCTTTAAAATACTCAGCTTTAATTGCTTTAGTAGCTCGCAGATGACTATTATATGCCAGTTCATCTTGTCTTTGTCGCGTTATATTCATTTCTTTTGCTACATTTTCGGCAGTAATTCCCATGTGACCGTTCCCGAAGGGATCAGTAAGTGCTCCTGTCATCATATCAACTGCTTTTAAATGTCCCATTTTCTGACCAAATCGAACTGACTGCAAATTATGGCCCACGCGGCTCATGCACTCTGCACCTCCGGCCAAATTTACGTTTGAACGGCCTAATAANATTTGCTCATATGCTGTAATCACAGCCTGTAGCCCACTACCGCAGAGACGATTTAACGTTAAAGCNGGCGCTTCTTGCGGTACTCCAGAGTTGATAGCTGCTACCCTCGATAAATACATATCTCGAGGTTCGGTGTGAATGACATTCCCAAACACTGTCTGTTGAATTTTATCTGGCGTAATTCCTGCCCTATTAATCGCTTCCTTTCCCACATGGGTTGCCAGTTCGATTAATGGTACGCTCGAAAGAGATCCGCCAAAAGATCCTATGGCAGTTCTTACGGCCGAAGAGATAAATATATCGGTCATTTTATCTATCCGTTATCGAACCACTATTTTTTATCCACTCNGTGATTCCACCTGCCATATTAACAACAGGACTTAGTCCCATATCTTTTGCTGCTACGGCTGATAAGGCTGAGCGTGCGCCAGACGCGCAATAAAAAATGTATGTTTTTTCCTGAGCAAAGTCAGCTTTGTGTAAAGGACTATCTGGATCAATATGAAATTCGATCATGCCTCTTGATGATAAAGTAGCTCCTGGGATGACGCCTACTTTTTGTTGTTCAGATAATTCCCTAACATCTACAAATTGATATCTTTCGTTGTCGACTAATGCTTTAGCTTCTTGAACTGAAATTGTGTCAACTGAAGCCAAAGCTTCTTTCACAATTTTTTTTACACTCTTACTGATAATTTGACCCATTTGGTGCCTTTTTGATTGGTGTTTATATTAAAGCCTTTTATCCGTGTGTATTTAGATCGCCATCAAAAATCATTGCAANACTATATTTTGAGATCCAGCCTTGGTTTCCAGAAGGGCCTAAATAATTCAATTTTTGGACATCTGTTCATAATGACTTTCAATCCTGCAGCCTCAGCCAATTCGGCAGCTTTGTCGTCATATACACCTATTTGCCCCCATAAAACCTTTGCTCCAACCTCTATAGCTTGTTCTGCTATTCCATAGAGTTCGTTTTTGGGCCGAAAAACTTCTACCATATCAATTTGTTTATCAATTTCTTTAAGTGAGTGATAAACTCGGAGTCCTCGTATTTCTGTAATTTTTGGGTTTGGGTTAATGGGAAGTATGTCATAACCTATTTCGCTTAGTTGTCGTAAAACTCCATAGCTAAATTTTGTTTTATCGCCGCTNGCACCCACCATCGCNATCGTTTTTACTGNTTTTAGTATGTCAGCGAGGTAACTTGGGTCGTAATCATANATGCGATCTATCTCTGCTTCTGGCAATTAAGTATCCTCCTTAGACGCAATATCAGCCTTTAACTGGTATGATTTCAGTGGTTCTAAAAATGGATTTCGGTACAATTTGTCATGACTTTCCGTACCTATTTCCAAAGTAATGTCCGACATGGCCCTCGCGACACATAAAATTATGTATCCGTTATCCAGTTGCCAATTATTAAGAGCAACTTGTCTTCTCTGATCTATATCTCCCGACGTCAACTTTGCGGCGCAAGTTATACACCCACCATATTTGCAACCGTAAGGAAGGTCCACACCATGATTTCGTAGTTCATCTAATATTGGTCGCTTGTCATCCACTTCATATTCTGCATTCCCACGG
>NYSJ01000004.1 GCA_002682975.1 Paracoccaceae bacterium | reverse complement strand
TCTGCGGCTGCTTCTTCAGCTGGTGCTTCTGCGGCTGCTTCCTCAGCTGGTGCTTCTGCGGCTGCTTCTTCAGCTGGTGCTTCTGCGGCTGCTTCTTCTGATTTTGCTGCTTTCGCTTCTAATCGTTCCTTGGCTTTAGTCCCTAGCTCTGCTTTTTTCGGGTTGTTTCTTTCAGTTTTGGGTAAAACGCCTGCTGCCTCGAGCATACGCGCTATTCGGTCTGTAGGCTGAGCTCCGTGACCTAACCAATGCTGAATTCTCTCCATGTTCATTTTTACTCTGTCTTCACTGTCTTTTGGAAGAAGTGGATTATATGTTCCAAGCTTTTCTATGAAACGTCCATCTCTTGGCATGCGGCTATCTGCAGCAACTATTTTGTAAAATGGTCTCTTTTTACTACCACCTCTAGCTAAACGAATTTTCATTGACATTTATTTTCTCCTTAAGAAATTATTGATTAATTTTGTTGTTTTTTATGGTGAAGAATAACTTCTTCAATAATGAAATTTAGAAACTTTTTTGCAAATTTAGGATCTAAGTCTGCTTCAAGCGCAAGTTGGGAAAGTCGCTTTATTTGTTCCTCTTCGCGAACTGGATCTGATGGTGGAAGTTTATGTTCAGCTTTCAATTTACCCACGGCTTTTGTATGCTGAAACCTCTCTCCTAGCGTGTAAATCAATATTGCGTCGAGCCGATCTATGCTATTCCGATGGTCTTTTAAAATTATTTCAGCTCGTTCTGAATTATTATCCATTTTTAGTATCCTAGGCCCTTAACACAGTACAAATGGCTAAGAGCGAGTAATGTTTCGTCGAATTATTTGTCATAGATTAGTCAATTTTTTATATCTTCAGGGGATGGATGCCGGTACATGTAGCACAGCCCCATATTGTCGTTATGGTATTCTTTCTCAAACGTAGCATTCAGTCTTTTTGCTAGCGTGATTGATCTTTTATTTTCTGGTACAATATTACTGGTAATCGTCGTAAATTCTAATTTCGAATAGGCCCATGACCGCACGGCTTGCGCAGCCTCATAAGCTATACCTTTTCCTTCAAAATTCTCAAAGACAACCCATCCTAATTCTGGTTCTGGCCATCCTTCAGGAAACCAAATACCACAAAGACCGGCGATCTCATTCTCTTTGGTTACAATGGTAAAATAGCCAAAGCCATGTAAGTGCCAGTGACCCACATTCAAGGCGAACCAGCGCCATGCGTCTCCTCGGTTTAACAAAGCACCAAAAAAGATCGAACGCCCTTCGTTTTGTAAAAACGCTATTGTTGGCTCAACATCCACCTTTTTTGGGCCACGTAAAATCAAACCTTGAGTTTCAACTATTGGAGAATTTGTAAGTGACATAATACTATCTACTTATTCCAAAAAGGTTTAAGTAAGTCGTAACTCGAGAAACAAATGAAATAAAAGGGATCATTTTCTTTTGCCGAATCCTGAAAGGCCAGGGGGCAGGCCTAGGCCGGGAAGTTTCCCTGGTGATAAACCTCCGCCCAATTGTTTTGCTGCTTTTTCCAGATCTTTTGCATCCATATTTTTGGGGTCAAAATTTTCTAGATTTGTTCCCTTTCCAAACATCCCACGCATAGCTTGTTTTAGCATTCCCCCTCTACCCATTTTTTTCATTACATCTGACATCTGACGATGCATTTTGAGTAGCTTGTTCAGTTCACTAACTTCCAAGCCAGAACCTTTTGCCACTCTCTTTTTTCGACTAGCCTGTAATACTTGTGGGTTAGCTCTTTCTTTTTTGGTCATTGAGTTAATAAGAGCAATTTGTCTCTTAAAGACCCTATCATCCATACCCGCTTCGGAGGCTTGTTTGTTCATCTTTGCGGCGCCAGGCATCATTCCCATAATACTTTCCATGCCTCCCATTTTCATCATTTGCTCAAGCTGTAATTTAAGATCGTTCATGTTGAATTGGCCTTTTTGGAACCGTTTCATCATTTTTTCAGCCTGCTGGGCTTCGATTGTCTCCTGAGCTTTTTCAACCAAGGCGACGATATCGCCCATACCTAGAATGCGGCCTGCGATACGGTCAGGCTCAAAAGTTTCAAGTGCGTCGACTTTTTCACCAACTCCGACAAATCTAATTGGTTTTCCGGTAACAGCNCGCATAGACAGTGCAGCACCACCACGGCCATCGCCGTCCATCCGAGTCAGAATAACGCCCGAAACGCCTATTTTATCGTTGAACTCCGTAGCCACGTTCACAGCGTCTTGTCCAGTCAAGCCNTCGACNACGAGTAGNGTTTCTCTTGGGTTTACTATGTCGCGAATTGTTGCCGCCTGAGTTATCAACTCATGATCAATATGAAGCCTACCGGCAGTATCCAGCAAATAAACGTCATAACCTCCGAGAGCTGCTTGCGTTTTGGCTCTTTTCGCTATGGCTACAGGATCCTCGCCTTTAACNATGGGTAATGTGTCGATACCAATTTGNGAGCCGAGGATTTGCAANTGTTCCATCGCGGCNGGTCTATTTACATCNAGTGACGCCATTAAAATGCGCTTATTATCTTTNTCGCGNAGCCGTTTGGCTAACTTTGCCGATGTAGTNGTCTTNCCNGAGCCCTGTAAACCAACCATCAATATTGGGGCAGGCGGGTGATCAATTTTTAGGTTTTCAGCCGCGTCTGTACCTTTTAACATAACAATTAATTCGTCATGAACTATTTTAACTACCTGCTGACCGGGTGTAACTGATTTTGTTACATCTTGTCCTGTAGCCTTTAACTCGACTGATTTAATGAAATCGCGAGCAACAGATACGGAAACATCTGCCTCTAGGAGAGCAATTCGTACTTCTCTTAGAGCTGACGTTACATCTTCACTTGATAGTGCCCCTTGCTTTGTAAGGCGACTAAATACGCCAGATAAACGCTCTGAGAGATTTTCAAACATGTGCCAGCCTCTTCAAAATTTAACCGTACCCTAATTCATTCATTGACTATAAACAACAAATGCCCCCGTGGGCGAAACTCGCTGACGGGGGTCGATTCAAAATAGAACCGGAAGTGTCACCTTCCTAGAATGCGCAGGTAGNTAGTCCGGATGAGGCTTAGAGTCAAGGCCTCTTTCAACTAGATAGCAAATGGCATATTAAATTAGTTTTGACTACTTCAAATCTAAGAAAGCGATATTGGTTTCAATCAATTTCTCCATGCCCTCAATATCTGGAATATTGAATTGACCAAAACTAAGCATCCAAACGCTAGCGTGGCGTAGACCATCTGGTTCCAATTTGCACCAATTTACCCTTCCGCGCTTTTCTTGTGTAATNAGACCTGCTTTGCTTAAAATATTTAAATGTTTAGATATTGCCGGTAGCGACATATCGAATGGGTCGGCTACATCAGTGACAGCCATATCATCCTCCAATAACATGATCAGTATTTGCCTGCGCGTAGCATCAGAGAGTGCAGAGAACATCTCATCTAAAGTTGAAGACATGGGATGCTGTCCTTTTCAAGTATATTTAACCAGATGGTTAAATATACAAAAATCTATTGGATTAATAAAGAAGTTGTGGTTGTNAGCAGAAAANTGATNAAAANTGNATATAAAACAGTACTTTANNTTTTTTNAGAAAAGCTNTAAGCGGAGCTTGACAGCCTGGCGCTGANATAATACTCAANGTTCAAATTGAAAGTTTNTTTATGGGGGACAGTGATCCATTANATGACCTTGGNAAGAAGATTGAGTCNGCAAAGNAGATTCATGANATTGAACCAANGTCTGAAGATCACCATTCTGGGCTACAACANGCNTGGAGAATGGTAATAGAGCTGGTGGGTGGTTTAGCTATCGGTTTTGGTCTTGGGTATGGACTAGATGTTTTCTTTGANACGCTACCGATTTTTATGATTATTTTTACGCTACTTGGTTTCGTGGCTGGAGTNAGGACCATGTTAGCAACNGCTANAGAAGTTCAGAAAGACCATNTNTCAGGTCTAANCGAGAAGGATAGATAAGTGGCTGGAGAAGCGCAATCTTCGGAAAGTTCAGGTGGCCTAGTTTTCCATCCAATGGATCANTTCATTGTTGAGCCNCTNTTTGGNTCNGGTCCGATTCATTGGTACACAGTAACNAATGTGACTTTGTGGATGGGATTGAGTGTNGTNGCTCTNGTTNTNGTTATGTTGGTNGGAACATCNAAACGTGCTCTGGTCCCTGGNAGAGCTCAATCGATCGGGGAGCTGGCATAT
Organism: Paracoccaceae bacterium; assembly: GCA_002682975.1. Next base: position 30,614 of record NYSJ01000004.1, on the reverse strand, counting down.
GGGTTTGTTCACAAAATGGTTGAAGACGTGGCAGGACGCGATGCAGTNCCATATTTCCCNTACATNATGACTTTGTTTATGTTTATCGTGTTGTCAAATTTTCTGGGGCTTTTACCCATGGCNTTCACTACGACATCGCACATAGCAGTTACTGCNTTGATGGCNATTGGAGTGTTTCTCGCTGTNACTGTTATCGGATTTGTGAAAAATGGNGTTGGGTTCTTTTCCTTGTTTTGGATATCCTCAGCNCCNTTGGCNCTACGTCCNGCACTGGCNCTGATCGAAATTATTTCATATTTTGTTAGNCCAGTGAGTCACTCAATCAGANTGGCTGGNAACATGATGGCNGGTCACGCCGTCATNAAGGTNTTTGCTGCATTTGCAGGCGTTGCATTGATTTCACCNCTTTCTGTAGTNGCCATTACAGCGATGTATGCTCTTGAAACNTTGGTTTCATTNATTCAAGCATACGTATTTGCAATATTAACTTGTGTGTATTTAAAAGATGCACTTCATCCTCATCATTAATCAGNTTCGTAAATCAAGGAGAATTCGAATGGAAGGCGATATAGTTCAAATGGGCGCATATATAGGTGCGGGCTTAGCTTGTACTGGCATGGGCGGCGCAGCCATAGGTGTTGGTCACGTAGTGGGTAACTACATATCTGGAGCGTTGAGAAATCCTTCGGCAGCAGCTGGACAAACAGCTACAATGTTCATTGGTATTGCATTTGCTGAAGCTCTTGGAATTTTCTCATTCCTCGTGGCATTGCTATTAATGTTTGCTGTATAATAATCCTACTATGAAGGGCATTATTTGGGTTAAGTAGTGTCCTATTCCAAAGTAGCAGAGGGGTTAAGTAATGGCGGCAAGTACAGATAAAGTTGCAAGTACGTGCGTCGATAGCTACGGCAGTGCGATCGGCATGCCTCAGCTTTGCGGCGATTGGATGGCAAACCAAATCTTTTGGTTGATTGTTACTCTAGTAATAATTTTTCTAATTCTTTCAAGAATAGCCCTTCCACGTATTTCAGCAGTACTCGCAGATAGGCAAGGTACAATTACCAATTACATTGCGGCCTCAGAAGAATTAAAGTCTAAAGCTGAAGATGCTGAACGTGCTTACGTACAAGCTCTCAATGATGCTCGAAGTGAAGCCTCTAGGCTACTGGATGCTACGAAAGCAGAAATGAAAAAAGAGCTACAATCTGCTATTAACAAAGCAGACACAGACATAAGCGTTAAAGTTGATGAAAGTGAAAAATCGATAGCTGAAATTAAAAAGAACGCTGTGGCCAGTGTTGAAAAGGTTGCTAAGGATACAGCAAAGGAAATCGTTTCAGCACTTGGCAGTAAAGCGGATGCTAAAACAATAAGTTTGGCAGTTTCCTCGAAAATAAAGGGCTAGATATGCGTATTTTCCTATTAACGATATTTATCTGCCTTAGCAGTCCGCTGTATGCGGCTTCAGGACAATTCTTTTCTCTAAAGAACACTGATTTTGTAGTTTTGTGCTCCTTTTTGTTATTCATTGGAATTCTTTTTTACTTTAAAGTACCAGGTCTCTTGGGTGGAATGCTAGACAAGCGTTCTGATGGTATTCGAAAAGAAATTGATGAGGCGCGGGCACTGCGAGATGAAGCTCAGTCTCTTTTAGCTTCTTACGAAAGAAAACAAAAGGAAGCCATGGAGCAGGCAGAGCGAATTCTGGCCACAGCACGTGCTGATGCAGCTGCAGCGGCTGATCAGGCAAAGACAGATCTTACAGAGTCTGTAGCAAGGCGAATGGCCGCGGCAGAAGAACGTATTTCAACTGCTCAGGCATCCGCTGAGAAAGAAGTGCGTGATGCAGCAATAAAAGTTGCAATAGAAGCGGCAAGCGAAGTTATTTCCAATCAGCTGTCCGCGCCGGACGCGAACAAGCTTATTGATTTAGGAATTTCGGAGATTGAAAAGAAGTTGCATTGAGTAACCGAAGCTAACTTTACCGGACACCTCAATCCTCTCTTTATCTAACAAGTTATTTGATTTTTACTGCCACAATTTTTGGATCATCAAAATCAGCGTTTGCCATAATACAAACCAACTACGTGCTCAGCTTCAGCAAAAAACAACCATCGAGAAATGAAAAGTCCAGATATGTGGCTGATGACCGCAAGCGCAGCCAATAAATGTGAAAAAGATAACGAAAGCAGTAAAATTGGAGTTCCAATCATCAGTATAAGTGATATTATTCTTAATTTTGCAGAATGNTTTCGTCCAACAATGTGCACAAATTCTTTCAATAAGTAATTGGTACCTGTGTGCGGAGGTTCGAATGCGCGAACCTGTCCTATAACACCTAATCCAGTCCCACTTCCTATCGTGGTACCAGATAAGGCCAGTGCCTTGTCACCTTTGACCCAAACAATTAATTGAACAAAGCCGGATATTATAAGCAAAAAAAAGCAAAACTTAACTTGGCCAGCCAAAAGGGCACCGCCAGCTAAAGATAACGATAAGAAATATGCTGGCGTTAGGTTTGTATTCCACCTTGGTATCGATTTTAGTTGTGCATAGATCATTGAAGTAGTGAATACAGTTATAAGAGACATAATTGACCCTACAATACCAAGCACGCGGATATCATAGTCAAAAAATATTCTACCGATTGCATAAACTGCCATTACCGAAAGCGTAAAAACCGCAGATATGGCTTCTCTGCTAAGCCAACTGCTACGCCATTGCTTAAATGCCTTAAGTGATCGCTCTGGCCGTCCTAAGTGAAAAGTTGACGCAAGAAGACCTCCAACTGCTAACCCAAATCCGATGGTAAAAAAGATGAACGAAAAAAACCCCATGACATCGGGCATTTGTAAGCCCAAAAATACCAACAAGCCAAATCCTAGTCCAGAAAGCGACGTAAATATTATTACTGATGGAGANGGGTGCATTAAATCTTATCCAATTGTTTATTTATCCAACCAATGAAAGTGTTAGGTTCCTCTGCGACAGGTTTAAGCAATGGTGCCAGTATATCTAATTCGTCCAAGGTGTCTTTCTGCCTTGGTGGTAAATATTTATTCACTGGTTTTGTTTTTTGTTCAGGCATTAAATCTATCCCACCACGCTCTGATACTAACTGGTTCACATGGCTCTTAGGGTCATTGAAATCGCCAAAGTGTCTAGCACCGGCTGGACACGTGCGAACGCACGAGGGAATTTGATCTTCTGGCTCTAAATTTTCATTGTAAATNCGATCGACGCAGAGGGTACATTTTTTCATTACCTTTTCTACGGCATCCATCTCACGTGCGCCGTATGGACACGCCCATGCACATAAGCCACAACCTATACAGTCACTTTCGTTAACAAGTACAATGCCGTCTTCAGATCTTTTATAACTGGCTCCAGTCGGGCATACTGTTACACAAGGAGCATCCTCGCAGTGTAAACAAGACTTTGGAAAGTGCACGACTTGAGGGATTCCTTGCTTGGGGGTAACTTCATATGAATGAACTCGATTGAGAAAAGTACCTTCTGGGTTTTTGCCATAAGCATCGACATCCGCAAGCGGCGCCCCATAATTTTCAGTGTTCCAACCTTTGCAAGAAATTACGCATGCGTGACATCCAACGCAAGTATCCAGGTCAATTACAAGGCCTAATTTCTTTTCTGTTGTTTTTGGTAATGAAGTCATACTGATACCTTACGAGCAATATCCAATTGCTTAGTTATGGAAATGCTAACCGTCCTTAGCTTTTTCCCTGTAATACTATATTTGGCCCTTTTCCCACAGGAGACTTGATTTCTGGGAGTGATGGTTTGCTAGATGAAGGTGGTTTGACTTTCTCCAATTTAACTCTGAGGTCAAACCAAGCAGCTTGTCCAGTGATAGGGTCGGAATTTGCCCAACGTAAACCATCTCCTTTTGAAGGTAACAGCTCGTGTATAAGATGGTTGAGCAAAAACCCTTTTGTAGCTTCAGGCGCATTCTTATCTAATGCCCATGTCCCTTTACGTTTTCCAATTGCGTTCCATGTCCAGACGGTTTTTTCATTAAGAGCGGCCATTTCAGCTACAGGTACGGTTATTGAACCATGAACGGATGTTACTTGTACCCAATCTCCATCCTTCAGTGCATGTGAAATCATAAGTTTTGAGGGAATATATAGTGGGTTAATACCATGGATTTGACGAAGCCAGGCATTTTGTGTTCCCCAAGAATGGTACATTGCCATTGGACGTTGTGTTAAAGCATGTAGCGTAAACTCTTCTGTATCAACATGTGTTTCCTCAAAAGGCGGATACCAAATTGGAAGTGGATCCATACTTTTTAAAATTTGGTCACGTAAATGTTCTGGTGGCTGTCTGTCGCCGTGCCCCATTGCTGCCAACTGAAATTTTCTCATTGGTTCAACATATAGAGAAAAAATATACGGTTGTGGGGTATCAAATAATCCAGTGCTTACTGCCCAATTTTGATAATCAAGGTTCCAAGGTTTGTAATATGCAGCATTTTGCGGCACATGCTTGATCCAAAACCCTCCATTATCGATATAATCGTTGAGTTGATTTNGATTNGGCNACCCGACACCAGTATCATCTTTTGAACGCCAACCAGCCAGTGGNCCAATTCCAGGTTTGCGTTCGTGATTNACTATATAATCNGCGTANTCCTTGTACTTAGCGCTACCATCATCGTTCGTAAANCCTGGTAGTCCTAGCCTTGANCCTAGGTCGCANAGGACGCTTTGAAACCCTCTGACATCTCTATCAGGTTCAATTACNGGCCANCGAATNGAGTCAGCAACNGCATCTGCTTCGCAAATGGGCCTATCAAGCAAACTAATACAGTCATGNCTTTCCAAATATGTGGTGTCTGGNAAAATTAGATCTGCATAAGCCACCATTTCAGAGCTGTATGCATCNGAATAAATNATGTGAGGTATTACNTAATCNCCATTATCATTCATGTCAGTTAGCATTTCAATCACACCTTTNGTGTTCATNGAGCTNTTCCAACTCATATTTGCCATGTACATGAATAAAGTATCAATTTCGTANGGNTCACCAGCGTGNGCATTAGANATCACCATATGCATTAAACCGTGAGCGGACATCGGGTTTTCCCACGTGAACGCTTTGTCNATNCGGGCTGGAGANCCGTCTTCCTTGAGGCAAAGNTCNTCNGGTCCATGTACAAACCCTAAATGCGGACCATCTAANGGCGCNCCNGGNGTCACCTTGTAATGGGGNTTTGGATGNANTGAACTTGGNTTTGGGTANGGCGGCTTAAATCTAAAGCCTCCCGGCACTTCAACTGTTCCAAGAAGAATTTGNAGGATNTGTAATGCTCTACAGGTTTGAAANCCGTTTGAATGGGCTGATATCCCACGCATTGCATGGAAAGATACTGGTCTACCAAGCATTTTTTTGTGCTTTTTACCTCTAAAGTCTGTCCATTCTTGTTCAATTTCGAAACTTTCTTCAAATGCTACGCGAGCAATCTCTGCGGCGATTGCTCTAATTCTTCCTGCTTTGAGTCCAGTCTTCTCTGATACAGCTTCAGGACTAAATTCATTCGATAAATATTTCTCGACCATATGACAAAATACTGTCTGGTTTCCGTTAAGATTGGCAGTTAGGCTCGGCTGAACATTTTTTGTATCATACGCAACAAGCTTCCCAGAACCTTGGTCTATAACAAGCTCTTTATTATTTTTATCTCGTAACAAAAGACCAGTATCACCATCTACTAATACAGGAGCATTGGTGAATTGGCTCAAGTAATTTAAATCAATNTTACCAGCTTTTAGTAANAGGTGGATAAGNGACATAATAAATAANCCGTCNGTTCCTGGCGTAATACCAACCCAGTCATCAGCNACTGCGNTGTACCCAGTNCTTATTGGGTTCACACCNATNACTCTTGCTCCGCGCGCNTTTATNTTTCCTATNCCNATTTTTATGGGATTACTGTCGTGGTCCTCNGCCACACCGAAAAGCATAAAAAGCTTGGTATGTTCCCAGTCGGGTTGCCCAAACTCCCAGAATGCACCACCCATCGTGTAAATCCCGGCCGCTGCCATATTGACTGAGCAGAAACCACCATGTGCAGCATAATTAGGTGTGCCAAAGTTTTGAGCCCAAAAGCTTGTAAAAGATTGAGATTGGTCTCGCCCTGTAAAAAATGCCAGCTTCTCTGGGTTTTCATCCCGTATGGGCTTTAACCAAGAGGTTGCTAGATTTAAAGCCTCGTCCCACGTGACCTCCTCAAACTGGCCTGACCCTCTTGGCCCAACTCTTCGTAGAGGGGATTTCAGTTTAGACGGGGCATTTATCTGCATAATACCTGCAGAACCCTTTGCACATAATACGCCCCTATTAACAGGGTGGTCCTTATTTCCCTCTATGTAGGATACCTTGTTATCTTTAATATGAACATTTATTCCGCAGCGGCAGGCGCACATGTAGCATGTAGTTTTTCTGATTTCATCGGATACAATCGGCGATGTATCCAAATATGGTTGGTCTTTCATATATTTCCCTTGCCTGACTTTTTACCGGTTAAAGCCTAAGTAGCGTTATATTGTACTCTTGCGATAGCTTGAAGTACAGTAACCGCAATCATTTGAGTGATGTCATGCGGCGATGCACCGCGTGAAAGATCATTCGCTGGTTTTTCTAACCCTTGGAGTATCGGTCCATATGCGTCAGCATTACCAAGTCTCTGTGTTATTTTATATGCTATATTCCCGGCATCTAAATTTGGAAAAATCATAACGTTTGCAGCTCCTGCCACCTTTGACCCGGGTGCTTTTATTTTCCCAACTGCAGAATCAATTGCAGCATCGAATTGTAACTCTCCGTCTACGAGCAGTTCTGGCTCGAGTGACTTTAATTTTTTAAGTGCTGATAATATTTTATCTGTATTTTTATGCTTAGCACTGCCTTTGGTTGAAAAGGACAGTAGTGCAATTCTGGGATCAGTATTTAACAAAGATTTACAAGATTGACTTGCCGCTATGGTTATGTCGACTAACTCTTCATCGCTGGGTTCTATGACGAGGCCGCAGTCTGCGTAGATCATAGGTTCCTGTGATTTTGGGAAGATTAAAAAACAACTTGAAACCGTTTTTACCTGTGTAGCTTTTCCTAATACCCATATAGCCGTCTTGACAACATTGGATGTAGTCTCCACTGCTCCGCTTAAAGTACCGTCAGCGTGGCCATTCTTGACAAGTAAGGCCGCATAAACGAGATTGGATGTGGCCTGTTTCTCGGCATCTTCGTGTGTGATGCCTTTATGTTTTCTCAACTCATAATAAGACTTTGAGAATTCTTTTATTAGTGAAGATCTGATTGGGTCGTGTATTTCAATGCGGTCAGGATAGGAGCAGGGATATTTAGCTAGTTGCTGTTTTATTTCTTCGACTTTACCCACCAAAATTATTTTCGCTATCCCAAGGTTAACAGCTTCAACTGCAGCTGCCACAACTCTTGGTTCATGCCCTTCGCTGAGAGAAATTGTAGATGGGTTAGAACTGGCTATTGAAATAGCCAGTTCTAACGGTCGTTTTAGACCTTTTTTCATTATTTGTTCAAACCATTTGCTCGCGCATGTCTGAAGCTGAAATACCTGCTACTGCAACGGGCTTTTTCATTGCATCTCGACGGAAAGGTTCTCCTAATTCTTGATTAATCATAGCCTCTATTAGGGTCGTTTTTCCGTTCTCCATTTGATCCTTGATCGCCTTGTGAAGTGCATCTGTCAATTCAGCCATAGTTTTTGCTACAATTCCTTGTAAGCCACATGCTTTAGCAATTCCCGCATATGATACCTGAGTATCGAGTTCTGTGCCAACAAAGTTATCATCATACCAAAGAGTAGAGTTTCGTTTTTCGGCACCCCATTGATAGTTCCGGAAAACTATTTGTGTAACTGGTGGCCACTCCTCTCTTCCGATCGCCGTTAACTCAGTTACGGCAATGCCGAAAGCACCGTCTCCTGAAAATCCAACAACTGGTACGTCCGGTCGTCCAATCTTTGCACCAACAACTGAGGGAAGGCCATAACCACAGGGGCCGAAAAGACCTGGTGCTAAATATTTCCGTGTCTCTTCAAATGTTGGATAAGCATTTCCAATGGCGCAATTATTTCCAATGTCTGATGATATTATTGCTTCTTTTGGAAGAGCAGCTTGTATCGCTCTCCATGCTTTCCTTGGTGACATCCAATCAGGCTTGTCTGCTCGAGCGCGTTCATTCCAAGTAGTACCAGGGTCATCCTCTTCATGATCCATTGAACTCAGCTGCTGCGCCCATCGAGATTTTAATTCTGCAATTTTTTGTTTTCTTTCTGTGCGGTTTAAATCACCTGCATTATCTGATAATTCATGAAGGATTTTATCGGCTACTTTTGCAGCATCACCTACAATTCCAACGCTTACTTTTTTCGTTAAACCAATTCTGTCTGGATTAATATCCACTTGGATAATTTTTGCATTTTGTGGCCAATAATCAATACCATATCCTGGAAGCGTAGAAAAAGGATTTAACCTTGTTCCTAAACATAATACGACATCGGCGTCTTTGATCAATTCCATTGCAGCTTTTGAACCATTATATCCCAAAGGACCTGAAAATAGTGGATGCGAGCCAGGAAACGCATCGTTGTGTTGATACCCAACACATACTGCTGCATCTAAACGTTCTGCCAGCGCTTTGGATGCTTGCACAGCTCCTTCTGACAAAACAACACCAGCACCATTCAAAATCACGGGGTTAGTTGCCGAAGACAACATTTCAGCAGCCTCCAAAATTGCTTTATCTCCCCCGCTTGGGCGCTCGAATTCTACCATTGCTGGTAGATCAATGTCTATTACCTGGGTCCACATATCACGTGGTATATTTATTTGGGCTGGAGCAGAAGCTCGCTTTGCGTTCATTATTACTCTGTTAAGAACTTCAACTATACGAGTAGGGTCTCGCACTTCCTCCTGATAAGCAACCATATCCTCAAATAATTTCATCTGCTCTACCTCTTGGAAGCCACCTTGACCGATGGTTTTGTTTGCGGCTTGAGGTGTTATCAAGAGTAGGGGGGTGTGGTTCCAGTAAGCGGTTTTAACAGGAGTAACAAAGTTAGTTATGCCTGGTCCATTTTGAGCTATCATTACGGCCATTTTTCCAGTTGCTCNGGTGTAGCCNTCNGCCATCATTCCNGCAGAACCNTCGTGAGCGCAATCCCAAAANGTNATACCCGCAGANGGGAATAAGTCTGANATTGGCATAAATGCAGAACCAATGATGCCAAAGGCATGCTGTATTCCATGGTCTTGAAGCACTTTNATGAANGCNTCTTCGGTAGTCATTTTCATTTTTTTTCTCCTAAAAAATTGGAATCGTTGGNACATAANNTTTTATGTTTCATNTNNATATTTAATACTATTTCAACATACTAATAGGGCCAAAATTTANACGGTCATANGTCCAGTNTCNGAAATNGCTTTAGCAATCAATTCTATTCCAGGGNCAATCCTTTCGNCGGGAATTGATGAATAGGCCAGTCTAATGAAGTTTNTTGNATAATTATTTCCCACAAAGAATGGATCACCNGGCTCAATGACNACATCTTTCTTAAGTAAATCNTCTGCTAACTTNANAGAACTTATANGTTTGGGAATTTCNACCCAAAANGATGATCCGCCATGTTGCGCTTTTCCNGCGATTTTTAANTCACATTTGGTAAGGCTTTTCTCCATTTCCAAATAACGTTCTTCATAATGTTTAGACATCCGTTTAATCAAAGCATCATAGTGGCCAAGGCTTAGAAAATACGCTGCAGTCCTTTGAATATGTCCAGGTGGATGTCTTAAGACCGATGCTCTTAATGCTCTGGCTTCTTTAATAAATGGAGCAGGTCCTACTAAATACCCAAGTCTCATTCCAGGGAAAAGAGATTTTGAGAAACTACCAACATAAATCACCCGACCGTCATTATCCAAAGATTTAAGAGCTGGTAATGCAGGTTGTAAAAAAGACATTTCGAATTCGTAGTCATCTTCTATTATTATACCATCTGATCTTTGTGCTTTTTCGAGAAGTCGTTTACGTCTTGAAAGTGGCATTGTTGCAGCAGTCGGGCAGTGATGACTTGGGGTGGTGAAAATTACATTTATATCATTAGAAAGTTTTTCAGGTGGTAAGCCTTTGTCATCTACATCTACTGTTTCTATCTGACATCTAGATTGGCTTAATATATCGAGCAGCGCTGGATAACACGGATTTTCAATTATAGCTTTTTTTTTCCTAGTTAGTAAAATTTGGGTTGATAACCATAGTGCGTTTTGCGCCCCTAAGGTTATCAAAATTTCGTCTTCATTTGCTAGAATACCCCTTCGTGGCAAGGTATGGCGGGCAACAAATTCTAATAGCTTTGGATCATCCTGGTCGTAAAAATCGGATGTCATACTTCTGAAATCTTTAGTTCCTAGCGCTTGTAATGCACATAGACGCCAATTTGCGTGATCGAAAAGATTTGCGTCTACTTGCCCATATACGAAAGGATATTTATATCCAGCCCAATCACTTCGTTTTTCGGATAAAAACTTACCACTAAAGCGTTGACCTATTGCCCTATTCCAATCAACAGGATTTTTGGAACTCTGAGGCTCTTTTATTTTAAATTTTGGAGCTTCCGGTGCATTTTCCGAAACATAGTAGCCCGATCTACCTCTCGATGATAAATAGTCATTGGATTGCAATTCTGTATATGCGAGCGTAACGGTTATTCTGCTTATTCGTAGGTGTTTTGCCAATTTTCTTGTAGAGGGTAGCTTTTCACCTTTTCTAAATCTTCCTGACAGTATTCCCCTTGCAATTATTTGTTGCAGCCGGGATTGAAGGGTACCCTCAATGTTTTCATCCATAAAGAATGTTTCTGCTGGTATGCTCATTTGACCTTAGCCGCTGTCTTGCTTAAACCCCAGATACCGATCCAAGTGCAGCATACATCAGTTTCTGAAAATAGTTGTTCTCTAAGTTTGTTTACTCGTTCATACTTTAGTTCAGATTTAAATGGTTTTTACCCAAATATCTTCCCAAGCGATTTCCCTACCGCTTCGGTGATTTGGTCTATATCATCAGGTGTCGCGATAAGTGCTGGACTAAAACATAGCGTATTATTTAGGCCTGGAAGTGATCGATTAGTTGCACCAATTAAAACGCCTTGTGCAGCGCAATCAGCAACCACTGCTTGAACTAATTTTTCATCTTCAGGTTCTTTTGTTTTGCGATCTTTCACTAACTCGGCACCACAAAATAGTCCCGCACCGCGCACATCGCCGATGACGGAGTGTTTTTCAGCCAACTGATCGAGGTTTTCAATCATTCTGGCACCCATTTTTACTGTGTTGTCTAGTAANTTTTCATCTTCNATTATCCTCATATTTTCNATCGCTGCCGNTGGTCCNGCGGTGCAGCCACCAAAAGTTGAAATATCCCTAAAATAATTCATTTTGTCGTCTGGATTATCTTTAAAGCTATCAAAAACCTCTTCAGTCGTAACTAGACACGCAATTGCGGCGTAACCGGAAGCCACACCTTTTGCCATTGTAACCATATCAGGTTTAATTCCATAATTTTGGTATCCGAACCAAGTTCCTGTTCGGCCTAAACCGCATACCACTTCATCAATGTGCAAAAGGATGTCATATTTCTGGCAAATTTCTTGGACTCGGTCCCAATATCCCTCTGGAGGTGTGATTACACCGCCTCCTGCTGTCACAGGTTCAAGACATATTCCACCCACCGTGTCTGGACCTTCTGATATTATCACTTCTTCGATTGCGTCAGCGGCGCGCTTGCCATACTCTTCACCGCTCAAATCCCACTGTGCTCTGTACTCTAAACAGTGGGGAACTCTGATAAACCCAGGAGTGAAGGGCCCATACTGAGCATTTCGCTCATCTTGCCCCCCAGCTGAGAGTGTTGCTATCGTAGTACCGTGATAGTCGCGGTCGCGGTAAAGTATTTTATTTTTTTTGCCACCGTATTTTTTGTGTGCAATTTGGCGGATCATTTTAAAAGCTTTTTCATTCGCCTCTGATCCAGAGTTGCAATAATATACTCTGGATAGCCCAGGCATTTTTTTAATAAGTTTTTCGGCGAATAGAGCTCCAGGAACTGTCCCAGCAGCGCCAGCAAAATAATTCAGTTTTAACAATTGGTCCCGAACTGCATTTGCAATACTTTCCCGGCCGTACCCTACATTTACTGTCCATACACCCCCAGAAACACCATCGATGTGTTCTTTACCATTCTGATCCCACACTCGGATACCTTTACCTTCTACGATAATTCGTGGTTCACCGGTTTCGAAAGGTTTATGTTGAATTAAGTGATGCCATATGTGCGCCCGATCAGCTTCTACGACGTGACTAATATCATTTTGGTTTAAAGTGCCATCCATTGGGTATACCTTGCAAAAAGACTCGTTAAATCGATAATAAAGTAAAATCTAAATTTAATTTATTAAATAGGGCCAGTAATGTCTATGATATAAGTCCAAAATTTTTAGTAAATTTTAAAAACTATTCTTTAACATTCATCTCTGCACCTGAAATTCGCTNGACTTTGGAAAAAAATAATAGTCGCTTAATCTTAAATTTTGGATATTTTTTTATNTTTTTGAAAAAAATGGTTGAGTTATNTGGCAACATAGGTTGGTGTGCTNCACGATTGTTGTTGTGTGGATTAGTAGGTTTGCCTTAGGTTTATGCNTCGCCAATCTTTTATCAATGGGAGAAAATGATGAATNAAAAATCTAAACTAAAGCTNGCTATTTCTGCGTTAGCACTCAGCGCTACTGGACAAGTGGCATTGGCAGGTGGGCACGGAGAAATCACAGTAGCGTATTTTTTAGAGTGGCCTATGCCATTTGAATACGCGAAGCAGAAGGGCACTTACGAAGATGAAATGGGTGTTAAAATTAATTGGGTAAGTTTTGAATCTGGCGTCAAAATGTCAGCTGCGATGGCTTCNGGAGATGTTCAGCTTTCTTTGAGTCAAGGTGTTCCACCTTTCGTTGTTGCGACTTCCGCCGGCCAAGATCTCCAAATTTTGGATGTAGCTGTTAGTTACGCTGATAATGACAACTGCGTTGTTCGTTCGGATTTAGAAATTGATAAAACTAGTGCATCAGAATTAGCTGGGAAGAAGGTTGCAGTTCCACTTGGTACCGCAGCTCACTATGGATTCTTAAAACAAATGACTCATTTTGGTGTTGATGTAGGCAGTATGGAAGTTGTTGATATGGATCCGCCTGATGGTGCAGCTGCTATTGCACAAGGTTCAGTAGATATGTTTTGTGGGTGGGGTGGATCNCTACGCAGAGCATTAGAACATGGCAATGTATTGTTAACTGGAGCAGAGAAGACTGATTTAGGAATATTAGTATTTGATGTGACTTCAGGTCCAGCTGATTGGATTGCTGAAAATAGCGACTTAGTAGCTAGTTTCTTAAAAGTCACTTCTGATGCCAATACAATGTGGGCTGATGAAGCTAATCATTCCGAAATGTTACCTTTGATTGCAAAAGATGCTGGTATGGATGTCGATGCGACAGCTAGTACAATGTCAACTTTTACATTCCCAACTGTTGCTGAACAACTNTCAAGTNCATGGCTTGGNGGCGCAGCNCAAGAATTTATGAAGGGGGTTGCAGATGTTTTTGTTGAGGCCAATTCAATTGATGCAGCGCTAGGTAGCTATGAAGGTGCGGTAAATATTGATCCTTTAAAATCTGCAAGCGATATGTAGTTTNTATTAGTTTGCCCATGTGCACGNGCATGGGCAAATTTTTAATTTTTAGATGATATGAGAGCGGCAATGTCTGGACTGTCTATTAAAAATTTGTCCATGCGGTTTGATTTGCCAGATGGCGGTGCCGTCCAGGCATTAAAAAGTGTTTCTGTTGAGCTTAAACGCGGGGAACTAATGTCGGTTCTTGGCCCATCCGGATGCGGTAAAACAACCCTTCTAAACATAGTAGCTGGTTTTTTATCCCCCACGAGTGGAACAGTTGAATTGAACGGTCGTATTGTTACTGGCCCTAACGCAGAACGTGGAATGGTTTTCCAACAAGGGGCTTTGTTNGAATGGATGAATGTAAGGGAAAATGTTGGTTTTGGTCCAAGAATGAAGGGCGTAAGTTCTAAAAATGCAAAAGCAAAAGTGGACGATTTATTAGATATAGTTGGTCTGTCAGAATTTAAAGAAAAGGCGGTCTATGAGTTNTCAGGTGGAATGCAGCAGCGCGTNGCGTTGGCGCGCTGCCTCGCTAACGATCCAGATGTTATTTTAATGGATGAGCCATTGGGTGCCTTNGACGCACTGACNCGTGAGAAAATGCAATCATTAGTTTTGAAGCTCTGGAAGGAGACAGGTAAGACTATTATTTTGATAACGCATTCCGTAGAAGAGGCGCTACTCTTAGGCGAACGGTTGCTTGTAATGGCCCCTCGTCCAGGGCGAATACACAAAGAATACAGACTACCATTCGCGGACCTTGGTGTCGGAGAGGATTTGCGGAAGGTAAAGAAACATCCAGAATATAATAAGACAAGAGAAGAAATTCTGGCGATGATTTGGGATATGGAAGAAGAGATAATGGGGCGACAAGAGGCTAATTAATGAATATTTTTATTGATTTGTTCAGTGAGCTAATAGATGTTTTGATTACTATTTTGTACGCTCTCCCATACATAGCAGCATATGTACTTTTGATCGTTCTGTCACTCTTTTTGTGGCAATTCTTTGGAAGACAATTGTCATCAAAAAAAGATCTTGGATCTCTCAAGACAGTCACTTTTGGTGATGCTTCCGCAGTGTCGTCCAATGGGGTAGCATCAATAGTATCATTAGTCGCAATAATTTTAATTTGGGGTAGCTTTACTGGTTCAAGAATTATTCCGCAGTTTATACATATGCCAAGTGCATTTCAGGGGGAGTTTTCTTTTACCTACCAGGCAACAAATGGAGATGGTATTCAAGACAGTGCAGAAGTGATTGTACTTGTTCATAAAGGCGGAGAGAAGCCAGTCTCTCCAGAGGTGCAAGAAGGACCCGGATGGGCCAAATCGGACGTTCTTGTGGTCCAATCGCAGCGAAGTAAACTGCTAATATGGGATAAAAACGATAAATATGATCGCAAGGCGGGTTCAAAAATTGTATCCGTGAATAACAAATCAATTGAGTATGGCTCGCCTGTAATAATCGAAAATGGGCGAATAGCATTAACCCAAAAGGGCACCCTAAATGTTGTACCCAACAAGGGATGGCAGATGGAACCAATATGGCTGCCTGCTCCTGAGGGTGTGTGGAAAAGATTTATTCAAATTTTCTCAGAAGGTTATAAGAATTATGATCTCGCCGAACATTTAGGTTTCTCGTTATTTAGAGTAATAATTGGTTTTTTAATGGGCGCCTTGGTTGGTATACCCCTCGGGTACGCAATGGGATTGAATAACTGGTTCAGGGGTTGGTTCGACCCCATCGTGGAATTCATGAGGCCTGTACCACCCCTTGCTTTGATCCCTTTGATAATAATTTGGATGGGAATAGGAGAAGATGCAAAGATTATATTATTGTTCCTAGCTGCTCTGTGGATAATGGCTATTGCTGCACGTGCTGGGGTATCAGGTGTTACTATATCGAAAGTCCATGCAGCTTATTCTTTAGGGGCCAAAAAATGGCAGATAATGCGATTTGTAATTATCCCTAATTCTTTACCGGAAATTTTTACTGGCGCCCGAGTCGCCATGGGAGTTTGCTGGGGAACTGTAGTTGCAGCTGAGCTGGTGGCAGCAGAAAAAGGCGTTGGCATGATGATTATGACAGCCTCAAAATTTCAACAAACAGATATTGTCATACTGGGTATAGTACTCATTGGTATTGTTGGCTTTGGAATAGACCTTCTTGTCCGATGGACTGAACGATTCCTTGTACCTTGGAAAGGCAAAGGATAATCCTTTTGTTTGCTCAGTAAAGATTATGGCTATATAAATTTATTATTCTTAGGAAACCCTCTAGGCGCCATTCGGCCTGCAGTAGCTCGTTTTCCTGTCCAATCTTCCAAGTTTGTCTCTGAGCGCGTTCTTCCTGCGGGGTCCAACCAAGTCAGCCCTTCAGAAAGGTTAAAAGTCGTTATGTCTGATAAGCCACCGTCTTTGTATTTTTGCAACCTTACGCCCTTACCTCTCACCATTTCTGGAATTTCGCTAACGGGAAAAATTAGCACTTTTCTATTTTCGCCAACCACAGCTACGTGATCTCCACAAATGTTATGGCAAACTTTTGCAACAGCTTCTCGTTTGGTATTCAGGATTTGTTTTCCGCTTTTGGTTTGGGCAACGACGTCGTCATGTGTTACAATAAACCCATCACCAGTCGACGAAGCAACAAGTAGTTTTTGCCCAGGTCTAAAAGTTATCAAATTTACGATTAGAGCTTCGTCTGGAATGTCTACCATTAGCCTCAGTGGTTCACCCATTCCCCGCCCTCCTGGAAGACTAGAAGCCTGTATTGTGTAAAATCTACCGTTAGATGCTAATGCTAAAAGCTTATCTGTTGTTTGAGCATGGAAAATAGGTCCAGGACCATCACCATCTTTGAATTTTAATTCACGAGTCAGGTCTATGTGCCCATTCATAGCTCGGATCCATCCCATGCTTGAACAAACGACCGTTATAGGCTCTCTCTCGATCATCGCCTCTATTGGAACCTCTTCGAAATCCTGTGCCTCTGCAAAATCAGTTCGCCTGGTACCAGAAATATAATTTTGACCAAATTGTTTTTTTGTTTCGCGAATTTCCTCAGCGATTTTATTCCATTGTTGTGAAGTGTCCGCGAGTAAATCTTCCAAGTTTGCTCTTTCTTCCATCAAGCTNTCTCGCTCTTTCACCAATTCTACTTCTTCTAAACGGCGAAGGGATCGCAATCGCATATTCAAAATTGCTTCAGTCTGTANATCGCTTAACTCGCCCTCTATTGAGATATCGGGCCGTTTGTAATCTAGTTCATCTTTTGCGCGGTCATGTTGTTTGCCCCAGTCTTCGGACATCAGTGCTAATTTGGGGTTATCATCATANCGAATGATATCAATCACTCGATCTAAATTTAGAAANGCAATTATCAGGCCCTCTAATACCTCCAGTCTATTGTCTATTTTTTTTAGTCTAAAGTTTGATCTACGTTTTAAAATATTGCGCCGATGATCTAAGAAAGCCTTAAGGACTTCATTTAAATCGCAAACCTTTGGTACTAAGCCGTCGATGAGCACATTCATATTCATCGAAAAGCGAATTTCAAGGTCTGAGATCTTGAACAAAGTCTCCATTAAAATATTAGGATCTACATTTTTACTTTTTGGTTCTAATACTACTCGAATATCTTCCGCACTCTCATCTCGTATATCCTCTAATATTGGTATTTTTTTTGTTTGAATAAGTTCTGCTATTTTCTCAATTAGTTTTGATTTTTGAACTTGAAATGGTATTTCTGTAATCACAACTTGCCATTGTCCTCGTTCAAGATCCTCGACAGAAAAACGCGCTCTGAGTCGAAACGAACCCCTACCTGTTTTGTATGCATTAAGTATATTTTCATGGGACTCGACAATAGTCCCACCAGTCGGAAAGTCTGGGCCAGGTATGTATTTAAGCAGAGTTTCTATACGAGCGTCGGGGCTTTTAATTAAGTGGAGACAAGCATCACAAAGTTCCGAAATGTTGTGAGGTGGAATATTAGTCGCCATGCCCACAGCAATGCCACTTGATCCGTTTGCTAACAGATTGGGAAAACTAGCAGGTAAAACTATNGGTTCGGATAAAGTTCCGTCATAATTTTGTCTGAAGTCTACGGCATCTTCATTGAGTCCGTCTAGTAAAGCTTCAGCAATTGTGGTCATTCTTGCTTCTGTGTATCTGCTTGCGGCTGGGTTATCTCCGTCTATGTTTCCAAAATTACCCTGCCCATCGACAAGGGGGTATCTGACATTAAACTCTTGAGCNAGTCTTGCCATGGCGTCGTATATGGCGGCATCACCGTGGGGATGATAATTCCCCATAACATCGCCGCTTATTTTAGCGGATTTGCGAAATCCACCAGTCGCGTTTAGTTTTAATTCACGCATTGCAAAAAGAATTCGTCGATGAACAGGTTTTAAACCATCTCTAGCATCGGGAAGGGCTCTATTCATAATTGTTGAAAGAGCGTAAGTAAGATATCGTTCACCAATGGCACGTCCTAACGGTTCGGCCAAAATACTTTTTTCGCTCAAGTCATCAGATGTTTCACTCATGAATTATCTGATAAACAAGCTTGACAGTGGGGTAAAGAAAAAGACTGATGAAATTAAAAAAATTTTCAATATTTAGCAACTTTGGTTCTTTAGTTTTGNTGCTTATGAAAGGTTTGTCTCGTGGATAAGTCAATTCTCATTACTGGTTGTTCATCCGGGATAGGTTATGATGCAGCACACGGTTTAAAATCCCGAGGATGGAGAGTTTTTGCAACCTGCAGAAATGAGGTGGACTGTGAAAGGTTACGAAAAGAGGGCTTGGAAAGCTTTNNGTTGGACTATGATGATTCTGCTTCAATTAAGTCAGCCGTTAAATATGTTTTGGAAGAAAATAATGGCGTTTTGGGCGCCTTATTTAATAACGGAGCTTTTGCATGTCCGGGCGCTGTGGAAGATATTCCGCGAGACGCTCTCAGGGCCATATTTGAAACTAATCTTTTTGGTTATCATGAATTAACACGAGAAATTATACCTATCATGAGATCGCAGGGGTATGGGCGAATAATCAACTGTTCTTCCGTACTAGGTATTGTTCCGTTGAAATGGCGCGGTGCCTACAACGCTACAAAGTTTGCTCTCGAGGGGCTTACACAAACGCTTCGGCTTGAAATGCGAGATTCTCCTGTTGATGTGATAGTTTTAAATCCGGGCCCTATAACTTCTAAAATCCGCGAAAATTCTATACCACATTTTGAGAGNTGGGTTGACTGGGAGAATTCGGTCCGNGCCGAGCATTACAAAACTACGCTTATTGGTCATCTTAGGCAAAAAAATAATTTAAACACATTTGAACTTCCTGCATCAGCAGTTACTCAAAAACTTTTATTAGCGTTAGAAAGTCAAAAACCAGCAACATCGTATTACATCACTAAGCCAACCTATTTCATGGCTTTGATGCGCAGAATACTGCCAATTAGCTGGTTGGAGAGACTACTAGCAGCAATTTAATTTGATTTAGTCATTATCATTTGTTCACTTTTACTAAATTACTGCTAAGTACCAATACAAAGCAAATGTCGTTGGAAAATTTATGTCACAAGACCCCTTATTTATTCTAGTTATACTTTCTATGGCAGTTGTTCTTATCGTTTTGATGGTAGGAATTGGTGGTTTTGGAAGAGGTGGTGAATTTAATAGAAAATATGCAAATAAATTAATGAGATTAAGAATTCTTGCTCAGTTTCTGGCGGTAGCAATAATTTTGTTGTTTGTCTATTTAAGTGGATCAAGGGGTTAAGTAATGGTCACGATCAATAAAGTATACACAAAGACTGGAGATAACGGCGAAACCTCTTTAGGAAATTTTGAGCGTGTCGCCAAATTTGACCTAAGGGTTGAAAGTTACGGGACTGTCGATGAATTAAATTCTCATCTTGGGGTCGCACGATACTTTTCTACAGGCGATATGGCTACAAAGTTATCTTCCATTCAAAATGACCTTTTTGATTTAGGTGCCGATTTATGCAGACCGAATATGGAAAAAGATGGTGAGGTCGAATATGAGGTTTTACGCATAGTGCGAGCCCAGGTTGAGAGGCTCGAACAAGAGATTGATAGTATGAATGATCCCATCGAGCCACTAAAAACGTTTATTTTGCCCGGTGGTAGTCAACTCGCTGCGCATCTGCATGTTTGTCGGACGGTGGCTCGAAGAGCGGAGCGATTAGCGGTTGAGTTAGCCTCACACGATCACGTAAACCCTGAAGCAACTAAGTATTTAAATCGGCTGTCAGATTGGTTTTTTGTTGCATCTCGAGCAGCAAATAATAATGGGTCTGATGACTTAAAATGGGTTCCTGGAGCAAATCGCTGAGAAAGTAATTCACTGTTTGAAATTNAACAAAAATAATGTTACGCGACGTCGATTGTCAACGAGTCGACGCTTTTCCACTATTTACCTCAGGACTACTTTGATAAAATAAATTACGGAGAGTTAGGCTTACAGTATAATTGCTTAAACAAGGAGATAAATGACAATGAAGGTGCTTGTGCCTGTCAAAAGAGTAATCGACTATAACGTGAAAGTACGAGTCAAAGCAGATGGTGCGGGGGTTGACCTTGCGAATGTGAAAATGTCGATGAATCCATTTGATGAGATTGCCGTAGAAGAAGCAATCAGACTTAAGGAAGCGGATAAAGTCGATGAAGTAGTAGTAGTATCAATTGGTGTTGAAAAAGCGCAGGAAACCCTTCGTACTGCACTAGCTATGGGCGCNGATCGTGCCATTCTAGTTGTAGCCACTGATGATGTTCACAACGATATTGAACCGTTAGCGGTTGCAAAAATTTTGAAAAATCTAGTTACTAAAGAAGATCCAGGNTTAGTGATTTGTGGAAAACAAGCTATAGACAATGATCTAAATGCCACGGGACAAATGCTTTCAGCTTTGTTGGGATGGTCTCAAGCGACTTTTGCTTCAGAACTNANTNTTGANGGGGANAAAGCNATNGTNACGNGNGANGTNGATGGNGGNCTNCAAACNATAAAGGTNAANNTNCCNAGCGTNGTNACNGTNGANNTNAGGTTAAATGAGCCAAGNTATGCTTCNTTNCCAAANATAATGAANGCNAAGAAAAAGCCACTNGANATNATNANNGCTNNNGANTTNGGNGTNGANGTTTCNNCTNGGTTGAAAATAACAAATACTGGAGANCCTGAGGCGCGAGCNGCNGGTATCAAAGTTGGTTCTGTGGATGAACTTGTTGAAAAACTAAAAGAAATGGGGGCGGTATAATGTCAGTTCTAATTCTTGCTGAATTAAATGGAAACGAATTAGCAGAGGATGCAACTGCAAAAGCAGTTTCAGCAGCTAAAGGGCTCGGGGAGATTAACGTTCTTTGTGCTTCGTCTGACTGCTCTGGTGCTGCAGCATCAGCGGCAAAGTTAAGTGGTGTAACAAAAGTTCTATGTGTTGACAGTGAAGTGTTTAGCAATGGTATGGCTGAAACAATCGCTGATTTGGTCGTTTCCATTTCTGATGAATATGAGCATATAATGGCACCGGCAACGAACTCTGCAAAAAACATATTACCCAGAGTTGCCGCTCTTCTGGACGTAATGGTAATTACTGATATCACCGCAGTGCTTGATGCTAATACTTTTGAAAGACCGATTTACGCGGGAAATGCAATCCAAACGATTCAATCTACTGACAAGAAAAAAGTTGTTTCTGTTCGTACTGCTAACTTTGAAGCAGTCGACGCATCCGGTAGCGCAAGTATCGAAAACATAAAATCTGAGGTGGTTTCCTCTCTTTCTGAATGGATGGAAGATAAGGTTGCAGCCTCAGATAGACCAGAGTTAACATCCGCTGGTGCAGTAGTATCGGGTGGTAGAGGCGTTGGGTCTGATGCGGATTTTGCTATGATTGAAAAACTTGCTGACAAGTTAGGTGCTGCCGTCGGAGCATCACGAGCAGCTGTCGATAGTGGATATGCTCCAAATGATTGGCAAGTGGGACAAACTGGCAAGGTTGTAGCACCTGATTTATATGTTGCTGTTGGTATTTCCGGCGCCATCCAACACCTTGCAGGAATGAAAGACAGTAAAGTTATAGTGGCGATTAACAAAGACGAAGAAGCACCAATATTTCAAGTGGCGGATATAGGCCTGGTAGCTGATCTTTTCGAAGCAGTTCCGTCTCTTACAGATAAACTTTAAATATTGGGTTTGCCCATTTTTAAGTAAAGCTCACTAGTGTGAGCTTTACACATTTGTTGTATTACTATTCGGTGATTTTGGCNANGACGCCTGATCCGACNNTNCGTCNGCCTTCTCGNNTNGCAANCCTTAGTTTTTCTTCCATTGCGATAGGGGCTATNAGNTCNACNGTGAACTNNNAGTTGTCTCCTGGCATAACCATTTCAGTTCCGCCTGGCAGCANGACGGTTCCAGTTACGTAAGTGGTTCGCAAGTAAATCGATTTTTAAGTAAAAACATATTCGTTGGGGGTACACAGTTGGAACAAATACTTAAGATAAAAACCATTCATGCTACTGCTGTCAGTATTGAAGATAAGGGAATTCTGATAGTTGGTAAATCAGGTTCAGGAAAATCTTCTTTAGCATTGTCTCTGATTGCAAAAGGAGCTCACTTGNTTTGTGATGATAGAGCGAATCTGTTCGTAAAAAATAAAACTGTGATGATGACNAAACCGCCAACACTTCCAGTCGCGCTGGAGGTGAGGGGTTTAGGATTGATAAATGTGCCATCAGTAGACGAAGCAGCTGTCGACTTGATAGTCGATATGACGCTATCGGCGGATTCGAGGTTGGGTGGCCACAAAATGGAGTTTTTTGGTATTGAGCTGTCTTGTGTAAAAGGGCGAGGCTTCCATGGCTTGTCAGATGCTATAACTGTTTGGTCAANGTTTGGNGGTTTNCAACATCTGTAAAATATTTATCGATTGATACCAATTAGTGACCTTTACTGTGCGTATGAGGCTTATTCACACAAACTACTTTTTATTAAATATCAAGAATAGATAGCTGGTTGTTTTGAGATGTTTCAATCTAAATAAGAGCCTATATTTAAGAGTTTACTAAGTTGTGTTTTAATTACTACTTACTTCTTTTGAACTCCAAACTATCAGTTTAATTTCACACCACGGAAAATGAATAAAAAGAATTTGGAGCGTTGTCTTACGCAAAGTTGGTTTTCATGCTTGCGCACAGAGATAAATAGTGAAAAAGATTAATGATGGCTGGTGATATAGGTATAGTTATTGTCGCTCACGGGCAATTGGCTCACGAGTACAGGGCTGCTGTCGAGCATGTTGTCGGCACTCAATCAAATATTGTGGCAGTCTCAATTGCTGCAGAATGTGATAGAAGTGGTAAGGAAATAGAGATATGCAGAGCGGCTGAGTCTGTCGACCTTGGTAGTGGTGTAGTGATAGCAACAGATCTCTTTGGCTCCAGTCCATCTAACCTGGCTCTCAGTGCATGCACGAGCAGTGATCGGAAGATCGTCTATGGGATGAACCTTCCTTTGTTGATTAAACTTTCGCAATCAAAAAAATTATCCCTTTCGCTGGCAGTTGATTTAGCACTAGCGGCTGGGCGTAAATACATCGACACTTACGAAAATAATGCCGCGGTATAATAATGAATAATACTATAAACGCGCGTCTTCAAATTTTAAATGAGAAGGGTCTGCACGCACGTGCTGCAGCCAAGTTTGTTGAATTAGTTGATACATTTGATGTCAATGTGATCGTAGCAAAAGATAACTTAGAAGCCAGCGGCGATAGTATTATGGGGTTGTTGATGCTGGCTGCCTCCAAAGGCAGTGAAATTGATTTGGTTCTATCAGGAAAACAATCTCAAGATGCGCTAATGGCTTTATCAAATTTAGTTGATAATTTTTTTGGTGAAGAAATGTGATTGAGTGAAAGTTTAATTATGATTTCAAATCTTAATTCCGAAAAATCTGATCAAGATTCGTCCTCAGAGCGATATGATCGAAGACGCTTGTCTTACGCAAACACGTTCAAA
Organism: Paracoccaceae bacterium; assembly: GCA_002682975.1. Next base: position 6,774 of record NYSJ01000004.1, on the reverse strand, counting down.
AATCCTGTCCAAAAAAAAATAATACAATCCATAGAGTTGCTGACAGGTCAGCTTAAACTTCTAAAATGTGTGCGTAAATTTGAGCGCATTGGCATACCATATGGTCAGCCTTTTTGGTCGCAAGCATTGAAAGTATTGGATATAAAGGTTGAAACTCCCGAGTACCAGTTGAAACGCATACCTAAAAGTGGCTCATTAATTGTTACTGCTAATCATCCCCACGGTTTAATTGATGGAATGGTATTAGCAGAACTAATTGGAAAAATCAGAACAGACTATAAGATACTTACAAGATCTTTACTCACTGGTGTTGATCAAATTGATAATTTTATGATCCCAGTTCCATTTCCTCATGAAGAAATGGCATTAGAAAAAAATTTGGAAATGAGAAAGCGTGCGATGACCCATTTAAAAGATGGTGGTTGTATAGTTGTCTTCCCGTCGGGTTCAGTTGCTGCATCGGAGTCATTTTGGGGGCCGGTGATCGAAAGGGAGTGGAACCCTTTTACCGCAAAATTAATTCAACGATCTAGCGCTGCAGTCCTACCCATTTGTTTCCCTGGAGCAAATTCTAGATCTTATCAAATTGCAAACCAGATCTCGGCAACGTTGCGACAAGGTCTTTTGATTCGGGAAGTTGTAAATGCAATGCATAAACCTCAGGCGCCGATTGTTGGTGATTTAGTAGACAGAGATGAAATAAAAAAATGGTCAAATAGTCCGCGCAAATTTATGGAATGGCTGAGAAGTGTTACATTGGGTTTGCATTCGAACTAGCCTATCTTGTGGGAGAAGGAGTATCTGTTTCGTAGTCATAAAATCCACGCTTTGATTTTTTTCCTAGCCACCCAGCCTCAACATATTTAGTCAACAANGGGCAGGGTCTATATTTTGTGTCAGCCAATCCCTCGTGCAAAACATTCATAATGGCCAAGCAGGTATCCAATCCAATGAAGTCNGCTAATTCTAATGGCCCCATTGGGTGGTTAGCTCCCAATTTTAAAGACGTGTCTATTGCTTCAACTGATCCTACACCTTCGTATAAAGTGTATATTGCCTCATTAATCATAGGTATCAAAATTCGGTTTACTATAAAGGCTGGAAAATCTTCTGATCTAGCAACTGTTTTNCCCAATCTATCAACGACCAAACTGCATTTTTCGAAAGTATCTTGAGTAGTTGCTATGCCTGGAATNAGCTCTACNAGCTGCATGATTGGAACCGGGTTCATGAANTGGAATCCAAGGAATTTTTCAGGCCTATCGGTAGAACTTGCCAAGCGCGTTATNGAAATTGAAGATGTATTTGAGGCAAGTACAGTATGGTCTTTTAAGTAGGGTATTACAGAATGAAAGATTTTTCTTTTCAATTCTTCTTTTTCGTTTACNGCTTCAATTATAAGGTCCGTNTTGGCAACNANCTCAAGATCCANTGTAGTTGTGAGTTTTTCTAAAGCTTGAGCACATTGAGATTTTGAGATTTTATTTGCTAGAATTTGCCGTTCCAAATTTTGAGCTATTTTGGAGGTTGCTGAATTTAAATGTTCTTTGGAAACATCACTCAGAATAACTTCATATTCCGCGAGTGCCATTACATGTGCGATCCCGTTGCCCATTTGGCCNGCTCCTATGATCCCAATTCGATTTATACTCATTTTTCCCCTAACTGCTTAAAAAGCTATCACCCGATTTTTCGGTTCAGAGCATCTTTTTCACATCAAATAAAGTTGAAAACTATTTGTGATTGTACTTNTGCAGCTTTCTCCCGTCGATGTCCATATTTGTAAGTGCAAAATACTGGTTGAAATTCAGAGGCATGGATATTAGGAAGAACCTGCGTAGGGGTATAGCTCAGTTGGTAGAGCGGCGGTCTCCAAAACCGTAGGTCGCGGGTTCGAACCCTGCTGCCCCTGCCAAAAGCATACTTGAATTTTGGTGACAGTGCGTATAGATCCGAATTAATTTAGCGAGAATTGTACAATGGCGACGACAAATCCTTTCAGATTTATTCAGCAGGTTAGATCTGAGGTATCCAAGATTACCTGGCCCACACGCAGAGAAGTTTTACTGACAACAGTAATGGTTTTTGCGTTATCTGCTTTGGCCGCTGTATTTTTTGCTCTTATAGANTGGATTATAAGATTTGGTTTGCAAAATGTTTTGTCNCTAGTTAGNTAANCTANCTAGTTGNNCAATTATTTTGCGGCTTGAAATAGACACCAAATACCGCTAGGAGCNCNNNGTTAGTNTTAANTGGCGTGCAGCGATTCGAGTTGTGCGCCGATTTTTTAAATATAGCTGAGATTTTAATTGAAGATATTTTTGCTTGAGATTTGAGACGAAACAAGGACTTTAACAAAATGGCAAAACGGTGGTATTCGATAAGTGTCCTTTCGAATTTCGAAAAAAAGGTTGCAGAACAGATACGTACATCAGTTGAAGAGTCTGGCCTTACAGAAGAAATAGAAGAAATCTTAGTTCCAACAGAGGACGTTATTGAGGTAAGGCGCGGTAAGAAGGTGACTTCAGAGCGACGCTTTATGCCAGGGTACGTACTTGTTAGAATGGAAATGTCGGACCGTGGTTATCACATGATAAACTCGATAAATAGAGTTACAGGGTTTTTAGGACCGCAAGGCCGACCAATGCCCATGCGGGACAATGAAGTTAATGCCATTTTGAATAGAGTTCAGGAGGGTGAGGAATCCCCAAGAACGCTTTTGATATTCGAAGTGGGAGAAAAAGTTAAAGTTAATGACGGTCCATTTGAAGACTTTGACGGCAACGTTGAAGCTGTAGATAATGATAACCAAAGACTGAAGGTTACTGTTTCAATTTTTGGACGAGAGACACCCGTGGAGTTAGAATTTACTCAAGTTTCGAAACAGACCTGAGTAGTAAATGTGGAAGGCTATCGCATCGCGATGCGTACCCCGTACCACACAACTTAAATTTCTCTGACGCGTTGGGGAAATGTTGAAAAAAGGAGCCGTAAAATGGCTAAAAAACTAGTGGGCACACTCAAATTGCAAATACCGGCCGGTCAGGCCAACCCTTCACCGCCTGTTGGTCCAGCGCTTGGGCAGCGTGGCATTAACATCATGGAATTTTGTAAAGCATTTAATGCAAAGACAGGGGAGATGGAGCAAGGTGCTCCTTGCCCAACGATAATAGAGTATTTTCAGGATAAATCTTTTTCCATGGAAATAAAAACGCCGCCAGCTTCATATTACATTAAAAAGGCTGCAAAATTGAAATCTGGATCAAATACTCCTGGTCGTGAAACTGCAGGATCGGTGACTGTCGCTCAGGTAAAAGAGATAGCTGAAGCAAAGATGAAAGATTTAAATGCAAACGATATCGATGCTGCTATGCAGATCATCTTGGGCTCGGCGAGATCTATGGGGATTGAGGTAAAGTAAATGGGAAAAGTCGGTAAAAGAACAAAAAAATCATTAGAAGCTTTTAGTGGTAAAAGTAACGTTACGATTGAAGAGGCGGTGAAACTGGTTAAATCCAATGCAACCGCCAAGTTTGATGAAACAATCGAGATAGCAATGAACCTTGGGGTCGACACTCGCCACGCGGATCAAATGGTTCGAGGTGTTGTTGGTTTGCCAAATGGTACAGGTAAAAGCATGCGCGTAGCAGTCTTTGCCCGAGATACAAAAGCGCAGGAAGCAAAAGATGCCGGCGCAGATATTGTCGGTGCGGAGGATCTAATGGAAACAGTGCAATCTGGAACAATCGATTTTGACCGTTGCATAGCAACACCCGACATGATGCCTATCGTGGGACGCTTGGGGAAAGTCTTGGGGCCAAGAAATCTAATGCCAAACCCAAAGGTTGGAACAGTTACTGTTGACGTAACTGATGCCGTTAAGGCAGCAAAGGGTGGTGAGGTACAGTTCAGGGCAGAAAAAGGCGGCGTTGTTCATGCAGGTATCGGTAAAGCTTCTTTTGACGAGAGTCAGTTGGTTGAAAATGTAAAAGCCTTTATTGATGCTGTTGCAAAAGCAAGGCCAACTGGTTCAAAAGGCTCCTATATGAAAGGAATTACTCTAAGCTCAACAATGGGCCCCGGTGTTACTGTAAGTGTGGAGAAATCTGCCGGTTAGGGCATTCAATCTTAATCCCAGAGCGCGAATAAGCCATGTTCTGGGTAATTAAAATGGTACCTTTTACATATTTTATGCTTTCCTCTTGTTAATCTAGCAAGAATATCCTAAAGAGCCGTCGAGATCTTTAGAAAAGGTCTCATCTGTCCGAGATGGAGGGTAGGCTTAGGCTGTTAATTCCTTCCTGAGATGGGAAACGAGATTTAGGGATCAAAGGGACGTCCTTTTGATCCTCAGCGCTCATAACCCTATTTCTAGGACTCAATCGCCGAAGTTAATTTCGGCAAAACTGAGCCGGGGATGTTCCCCAAATTTGGAGTGAAACTGTGGATAGAGAGCAAAAAGAAAAGGTGGTTGAAGAGCTTGGCCAAATTTTTGAAAGCTCTGGCGTTGTGGTTGTTGCAAAATATACCGGTCTTACAGTTGCTGAAATGCAAGAACTTAGAGCACGCGCGAGCGAAGCGGAAGTGTCCGTACGCGTAGCTAAGAATAGACTTGCTAAGATAGCTCTTAATGGAAAATCATGCGAGAGCATGAGTGAGTATTTGTCTGGAATGACAGTTCTTACCTACTCAGAGGATCCTGTTGCCGCAGCAAAAGTTGCAGAGCAGTTTTCCAAAGATAATGGTAAGTTTGAAATTTTAGGTGGGTCGATGGGTGAAAATCCATTGGATCGGGCTGGTGTGGAGGCTGTTTCAAAAATGCCTTCACGCGATGAACTCATTTCATCCATTGCTGGATGCATTGGTGCACCTGCTGCAAATATTGCAGGTGTTCTTGGTGCTCCATCGAGCAACATAGCAGGCATTATTTCTACTATCGAAGATAGAGCTGCATGAAGCAATTTAGAGGCGTGTTATTTGTAACTAAACGCGTTAGAACACAACTTAAAACGGAAAGAGTCGAAAATGGCTGATCTGAAAAAAATGGCAGAAGACATCGTTGGTCTAACTCTGCTGGAAGCGCAAGAACTAAAAACAATACTTAAAGATGAGTATGGCATCGAACCAGCGTCGGGTGGGGCAGTCATGATGGCTGGACCTGCTGGAGATGCTGGCGGAGCGGCAGCAGAAGAAAAATCTGAGTTTGATGTCGTTCTTAAAAGTGCAGGCGGTAACAAGATTGCTGTCATAAAAGAAGTCCGTGGCATTACGGGTCTAGGCTTGAAAGAGGCTAAGGATTTAGTTGAAGCTGGTGGTAAAATAAAAGAAGGTGTGGAAAAAGCAGAAGCTGAGGAAGTAAAATCCAAGCTGGAAGCTGCCGGAGCAGAAGTAGATCTGGCGTAAAAACACATTTGAACTAGTTAACAACTGGGCCTGATACTGTCAGGTCCAGTTTCGTCTGTCTTATAAAGCACCAATCTTAATGGTGTTTCATAAGGAAAGATGAAAAGACCGGGAGACTTTCTAACGGGAAGAAAGTCAAGAATAGGTTTTCGGAGATCCTTTCTCGTGTGGGAATACATCTGATACCCGACAGATAGTATTGCTAGTGAGATTAAAAAAAGGTCTGTAAAATCATGGCGCAAACTTATATTGGTCAAAAACGTCTTAGAAAATATTATGGAAAAATTAGAGAAGTTTTAGAGATGCCGAACCTCATTGAGGTTCAAAAATCTTCTTACGATCTTTTCCTTAAGTCTGGGGGGCACTCTGATCCTCAAGACGGTGAAGGAATAAAAGGTGTTTTCCAGTCAGTTTTTCCAATAAAAGATTTTAACGAAACATCAATACTTGAATTCGTAAGTTATGATTTAGAAAGACCCAAATATGATGTTGAAGAGTGCCAGCAAAGAGATATGACCTACAGTGGACCATTGAAGGTCAAACTGAGGCTTATAGTTTTTGATATTGATGAGGATACTGGTGCAAAGTCAGTAAAGGATATCAAAGAGCAGGACGTTTTCATGGGCGATATGCCTCTCATGACTCCAAACGGGACATTTGTTGTTAACGGGACTGAGCGTGTTATTGTCTCACAGATGCACAGATCGCCTGGTGTGTTTTTTGATCACGACAAAGGTAAAACGCACAGTTCAGGAAAGCTCCTCTTTGCTTGCAGGATAATACCATATAGAGGTTCTTGGTTAGATTTTGAGTTTGACGCCAAAGATATTGTTTATGCCCGTATCGACCGTCGTAGAAAGCTTCCAGTTACTACTCTGCTATATGCTCTTGGAATGGAGCAAGAAAGTATAATGGATGCTTATTATGAGACAGTCACTTATAAACTTAACAAAAAGAAGGAATGGGTAACTAAGTTTTTTCCCGATAGAGTGAGGGGAACACGACCCCTATTTGATTTGATAGATGCCGCTACTGGTGAGGTGGTTGCGGAAGCGGGGAAGAAAGTCACACCAAGAGCTGTAAAAAAATTAAAAGATGAAGGTAAGGTTACCGAATTAGCGCTTCCATATGATGAAATTATTGGCCGTTTTGTGGCCAGAGATATAATTAATGAAGAAGATGGCGCTATTTATGTAGAAGCAGGAGATGAAATTACCGCTGAATATGATAAAGAAGGTATTCTCACCGGGGGGACACTAAAAAGTTTAGCTGATGCAGGTGTGGACGAGGTTCCTGTATTAGACATTGATAATATAAACGTTGGTGCTTACATCCGTAATACAATGGCTCAAGACAAAAACTTGAACCGAG
>NYSJ01000003.1:13834-19869 GCA_002682975.1 Paracoccaceae bacterium | reverse complement strand
GTACCAGAGAAGAAAATTGAGGGAATTTCTCACGTTCAGGATGAAAGCGACAGAAATGGTGTACGCGTTGTAGTTGAATTAAAACGCGATGCTACGCCAGATGTGGTATTGAACCAATTATTTAGATTCACCCCAATGCAAACATCATTTGGTTGTAATATGTTAGCACTAAATGGGGGCCGCCCGGAACAGCTCACATTAAGAACCTTTTTAACAAATTTTATCTCTTTTCGTGAAGAGGTCGTTGCTAGGAGAACGGCGTTTGAACTGAGGAAAGCTCGGGAAAGAAGTCATATTCTTTGTGGGCTAGCCGTAACCGTATCCAACGTTGATGAAATAGTTAGTACTATTCGGGCATCATCCGATGCATCCGAAGCGCGCGAAAAACTAATGAAACGCAGCTGGCCAGCTAACGATATTCGAGACTATATTGTCCTTATTGACGACCCAACCCATAAAATAAATGAGGATGGTACTTATAACTTATCAGAAGCTCAAGTCAGAGCCATTTTAGAACTCCGTCTACAGCGTCTCACGCAAATCGGAGTTAAGGAAGTCACGGACGAATTAGAGGCTCTATCGTCCAAAATAAAAGATTACTTGGAAATACTCGCTTCTAGATCAAAGATTATGTCTATAATTTCATCGGAACTCAATGAAGTAAAAGATCAATTTTCTGTAAACCGTAGGACCGAAATAATCGATTGGGCCGGCGATCTTGAGGATGAAGACCTGATTGAGCAAGAAGACATGGTCGTTACTATTACATCTGGCGGATACATAAAAAGAACACCATTAGCAGATTTTAGAGCCCAACGACGTGGCGGCAAAGGTCTAGCAGGAATGCAAACTAAGGACGAAGATGTGGTAACGACTTTGTTTGTCGCAAACACGCATACTCAGTTATTGTTTTTTTCGACTGACGGAATGGCGTATAAGCTCAAAACTTGGCGATTACCACTCGGCTCTCGTACAGCCAAAGGAAAGGCAATCGTAAATATTTTACCAATTCAAGCCGGTGTTTCTATAGCAGCAGTTATGCCCGTAGATGCACAAGAAGAAAAATGGGGGGAACTTCAAATCATTTTCTCAACATCATCCGGTGATGTTAGAAGGAATGCCCTATCAGATTTTACAAATGTTCGGTCAAATGGAAAGATAGCAATGGATCTTCCAGAAGACATAAAACTGGTCAATGCCAGGATTGCAAATGAGAATGACGATGTAATGCTAGTGACAGACAGTGGTAGAGCAATAAGATTTTCAACCACTTCTTTAAGGGTATTTAAAGGAAGAAAGTCAACTGGCGTAAGGGGAATTAAACTTCTGGGTGATGACAAAGTAGTTTCAATGTCGATAATTCGGCATTTTGAAGCTTCCCCGGACGAGAGATCTGCATATCTAAAAATGAGAAGAGCTGTTGCCGGAATGTCAGACGACGAAGTAAGCGCTCAAGAAGATGAAGATGAAGAAATTAATGCTAACGCAACAATTTCTCCAGAAAAGTATGCAGAGATGTCTGCTGTTGAAAATTTGATACTGACTATAACCTCAAGCGGATCCGGCAAACTATCTTCAAGCCATGATTACCCAGTAAGAGGTCGCGGTGGAATGGGTGTATCTGCGATTGATAAAAAAATGCGAGGCGGTCTGTTGGTTGCAAGTTTTCCAGTTGAAATAGAGGACCAAATTATGCTTGCGACATCAAATGGCCAATCCATCCGTGTGCCTGTGGAGGGAATTTCGTTTAGATCTCGTTCCGCGGGGGGAGTAAAGGTATTCAATACTGGCGAAGACGAACAAGTAGTTTCTGTCGCCTGGATTGCTGAAAGAAGCGAAGATGGCGAAGATGAAACTTTTGATGAAGATCCAACCAACTAAAAATCCATTCAGGGTCATCTAGATATTTGTGAAATTAGGTTAAACCATACATTGAGCTATATTTTTTTTCGATATAAGAAATCAGTGGTTGAGCAGTTATATCAAAACCGCAAGCACTTTGAATTAAATCAACTGGCGAATATAACGAACCGTGCTTGTGGACAGAATTTGCTAACCAGCCAGTAGCTTCGGTTAAGTTTCCTGAATTCAAATTTTGATCTAACTCAGGTAACTGACCCTGCATTGCTTCAAACAAGCATCCAGCGTAAACGTTCCCTAATGAATAGGTTGGAAAATAGCCAAAAAGCCCTTCAGACCAATGAACATCCTGTAAAACACCATCACTGGAGTGTTTTATGACTAACCCAAAATCTTTTTGAAACTCCTCATTCCAGACGGATTCAAGGTCACCTGCAGTAAGGTCACCATCAAAAAGCCACCTCTCCAGCCGGTATCTGAGTAAAACATGAAGATTATATTGCAACTCATCGGACTCAGTTCTTATAAAACCATTTTTAACAGCGTTGACTGCCTTATAAAAAGAAGTACTATTTCCAAAACCAATATCACCAAAATAATGGGTGAATTTATGGAAAAGCCAGCTAGTGAACGCTTCAGACCGACCCAGTTGGTTTTCCAGTATTCTACTTTGACTTTCGTGCACTCCCATGGATACACCCCGCCCAATATTTGAAAAGTTATATTTTTTTTCAATATTTTGTTCGTACAGCGCATGCCCAACTTCATGAATAGTGGAATAAATACTGCCTAAGGGATCATTTTCGTCGAAGCGGGTCGTAATTCTGACATCGTTACCACTACCAGAGCAAAATGGATGAACTGCAGTATCTATGCGCCCCCGCGAGAAATCATAGTTAAAAGTATGAGCAATTTCATTACATAACTGCCTTTGCTTGTCTAATGGGAAAAAACCAGTTATTTCCTGAGCGGGTGGTTGGTCAAGGACACGTGACCTTAAATCGACCAGTGCCGGTCTCAATGAAGTAAAAATTTTATCTATATAATCTGACTTTATATCTGGTTCATAGTCTTGCAACAAAGCATCATATCTTGATAAGCNCGAACCTTGCCTNATAGCATCTGCCTCTTCTTTTCGTAATTCAAGTACTTTTGAAAAATGTGGCAAAAATTGCTGAAAATTATTATTTTTTCGTGCGTTGACCCATACCGAATGAGCGAGAGTAGTCTCCTTTGCTAAGGCACCTACTAAGCCAGTCGGTACTTTAAGAGCGCGTGTTAAGTCTTTTTTCATCAACTTTAATTGTCTTAACTCAATTTTTGACAACTTTTCGGGTTCTATTGAATCGACCAAATCTGAGAACTCGCCAGAAGTCTGGCGCTTGTGAGCAATAATCATTAGGCTTGCTTGCTCTTCAGCCCTATCTTCTANTGCCCCAGACGGCATAATAGCCTCTTGATCCCAGCTATTTCTTTCAATGACTTTTTTTAAGGCCAGAGTAATTTTATTAAATTCAAATAATTCGTCAAAGGAACTAACAGGTTTATTCAAAGCTAATATCTCACCTCAACTTAACGACTGTTTTGGTGGAAAAGCAGCCAAGAACCGAGCCCTAATTATGGCATACCAAAGAACAATTGCACCAAACTGGTGAAAGATAGCAATGTGCCATGGTGCAGAATACATAACTGTTATCACTCCAATCGTCATTTGCAAAAATATAATGAGCATTACTAAAGATATGGCATTTCTAATTTGCGAATTTCCAGATTTTCTAGATCTAAACCAGACATATATCCCAAAGAAAAATAAAATGTATCCAGACATNCNGTGTATAAATTGAACTAATCCATCGTCTTCAAAAAAGTTTCTCCANACCGGTTCTAAAGCAAATAAATCCGGNGGCAGAAANCCCCCAGCCATTAACGGCCAATCTACNTAATTTCTTCCTGCATCAATACCTGCCACCAATGCACCCAAGAGAATTTGTAAAAAAATAAGGTGCATTAATCCGGTNCTTTTANTATAAATTGATTGATCTCNGGTTCGCAAACGAACTAATAAATCTGCCTCCGATAAACCCAAAATCAATGTGTACCACAGTATGAAGCCTAATATAATAAAGGCTATGCCCAAATGGGTNGCGAGGCGATAGCTGGCTACATCAAGCATATTATTAGACAGGCCAGAAGATACCATCCACCANCCAACAGCNCCCTGAAAACCACCCAATGCCCCAAGCGTCAATAAACGGCCAGTCCAACCCACTGGAATTTTTTTTGATACTAANAACCAAGAAAATCCCAAAAACCAAACNAANCCAATAATTCTACCCAGTTGACGATGCCCCCACTCCCACCAATAGATTATTTTGAATTCACTCAACAACATTCCTGAATTTTGCAAAATATACTCAGGGATAAGCTTGTACTTTTCAAACTCAAGATCCCANGCTTGTTCAGTGACTGGAGGAAAGGCACCTAATATTGGTTTCCACTCTGTAATTGAAAGCCCACTATCGGTTAAACGGGTTAAGCCCCCTACCAAAATCATAAAAACTAGTAATACAGATAAGCATATCAACCAGGCTCTAATCTGNATTCGATCTGANATAAGTTCAGCCTTNTCAATTATACCTGTTTTTATCTTAGGATTTGCGCGTTCTGTGTCAAAGTCNGAAACTTCCTCAAAAATACTACGCTTAGATACCATGGTTTTTCCAAATTCTGAGTTGCCGATAACATTTATGTAAGAAATAGTATGGTGCCTGACTATTACAAATCACGGGACTTTATCAAGTGACGCAAAATACCATGAAAAGCCCGGACATCAGACACAGTTAAAGGTAGCCTCGACCATATATTTCTTAAGTTACTTTTCATTGAGCTAGCTTTATCTATCGGAAAGAAATAGCTTTTTTTTTCTAACTCAATTTCATAATGGTGCGCAAGCTTTTCAATCTCCATAATCGAAGCCGCTTCCGTTTGTCTTTTTTGCATGCTTTTGTCTGTATAAGCTTGCTTAGCCAAGAACCATTCATACGACATAAGCAAGACACTTTGCGCTAAGTTTATAGATGAGAAGTTTGGGTTTACCGGCACAGTTACCAACGCATTGGATCGGACCACTTCTTTGTTCTCCAATCCAGCCCTTTCTGGGCCAAAAATAAGACCAACGTTCTCCCCATCAGAAATTTTTTTTGAAGCAATTACCATTGCCTCTTTTGGACTATAAACCGGTTTTGTCAGGTCACGGCTTCTTGCTGTCGTTGCAAATATAAAATGACAATCACTTACCGCATCACTAAAGTTTGAGAAATGCCTNGCCTTATCCAGCACTCTGCCAGCTCCAGAAGCTGTTGCCACAGCATTCTGACTAGGCCAACCATCCCTTGCCTCTACAATTCGCATGTTTTCTAATCCAAAATTCAGCATTGCTCGAGCTGCAGATCCAATGTTTTCACCCATCTGTGGTTTAACTAGAATTATTGAGGGTTGCTTGTCGTTCGAGTACATATTTAAATCCTGTTCTTATCAAANCACTTAGAGTAGAATTGAAAATAATAAAACCTTCATCTTCTCGTAAATATTTATTTTCCAAAGNNCGGTACCAAGCAGTGTAATTAGAATGCAGCAAGATAATCCAATAATATATTTAATTACTCCCTCAGAATTTGAGCTGCGCACTTTTTCAATTTCATTGGAAAGAGTTCTGGATAAGCATAATGTGGCCTGCGTTCGTTTGGAACAATCAACCAGGGATGAAATAACAATCGGAAAATCTGCAGACACGTTAAGAGACATTTGCCATAGCCATGACATACCGTTAATAATGGATACACATTTTATGCTGGTCGAAAAATTTGGGCTCGATGGCGTTCACCTTAAGGATGGCTCAAAGACAGTTCGAACTGCTCGAAAGGCTCTTGGCAAAGACTCAATAATTGGAGCATATTGTTCTCAATCCAAGCATGAGGGAATTAATGCTACCGAAGCAGGAGCAGATTATGTCAGTTTCGGACCTATGTCGGGAGATTTGGGAGACGGAAAGCATGCCGACCCTAAATTATTTAAATGGTGGAGTGAAATGATTGAATATCCTATAGTTTCGGAGACTGGACTTACATTGCAGCTGGTAAGACGAATAGCGAATAATTGTGATTTTTTAGCATTCA
>NYSJ01000003.1:0-13829 GCA_002682975.1 Paracoccaceae bacterium | reverse complement strand
GAAATATGGGAAGCTGAAAATCCGTCCAAAGCTCTTGATCTGTTTTTAAACGAGATNTNATTTAATCAAATTCATCAAACTTACCATGGAATAAGTGACTATTTCTCACATCTGNCTCAAGTAGTTTTGCCAATTTTTTCCGATTTCCATGATCTGAAATTGCTCTAGGTTCATGAAANACTAGTTCTATGCAACCTTGNTTAACGCTTCCAAGAGTATGCACTAAATGGGCTCCAAAACTCATTTCTCCCCACCATCCGTAAAACCATGGATTNGCCCCATTAGGAGCATGATAAATTACCGTTACCGGCTGAATGAACAAATCTTGGGGAACGTTCACCTCAAAAAAAGCTGCAAATAAACTGGATTTGAATNGAAGTACACGTAAACTGTCCGTGGAAGTNCCCTCTGGNAAAAATAATAATTTATGCCCCACTTGTAACCTCTCAGTGAANACAACTTTTTGNTTGCGGGCCTGAAGTGCTTTTCTTTGAATAAATACTGTACCAGTTGCTCTGGCNAGCCAGCCTATTCCCGGCCAATTAGCAACTTCCGATTTTGCCACAAAATAAATTTTTTGCGTTGCGTTTAATGCAAAAATATCAAGCCAAGAGGAGTGGTTTGCNACCACNGCTCCCCTTTCTATCATCGGAGNACCNCTGACTTTAAGGGAAATTCCTAAAAGAAATAAAGAGGTTCTGCAAATAACCTGGGTNAGATATTGTGTTNCCGAACGTTGCGAAGCTAAAAATAGGACTTCAAAAAAACGTAAAAAAAAGTGAAGTATTAGCCCTCCAAACACCACAAAAGCNACAGGAAAACCACGTAAAAAAACAAATACCCAGTTGACCAATAAAAGCTCACCTGTTGTNGGTTCTTTTCGTCCTTGCCAAGAAGTACTCATTATAAATAATTTTCTTTTTTGTAAACGGAAAGTCTTTTTAAATCNGCTCTCTTAACATCGAGTANCATACACACATCTATGGTGTTAAAAGATTGATCGATATAGGCGTCTTTTCCAACAAAACCACCGATCCNAAGATAAGCTTTTATTAATGGTGGAATTTGTTTCATAGCTTGAACACGATCTACTTCGTTCCAATCAACTAAATCCATTCTCTGATTATTCGGCGGTTTTGCTGTTACCATTAAATTTTGAGGAGCAAGATATTTNTTATGGAGCAAGCTCAGGGACGCTGCAATTTTGGTTGTGTCGGTTCCAGGGAAACTAGCAACACCAAATAAAATTTCAATGCCATGACGCTGAACGTAGTCAGATATACCAGACCAAAGGTNAGTCAAAGCCGCTCCACCACGATAGGACTTATGAATACAAGAACGTCCCAATTCCATAATTTTTCTACCTGAGGTTTCTAATTTTTCGAGGTTATATTCAACCTCAGAGTAGTAACTCGCACCAGTCGGAAGCTTATAATCAGGTAGTAAACGATAAACACCAACAACCCCCATATTTATTTCCAGTTTATTGTTATCAAATAGGAGTAAATGATCGAAATATTCGTCAAATTTATCTATTTCTAGACGAGACTCATGATCCACTAAGTTAGAGGTTGCTCCCATTTCATTTATAAAAACCTCATATCGTAAATGTTGCGCCGCCTTTACTTCATAAGGGTCCCGAGCAAGCCTCACCGTAAAATTATTCAAACTATATTTCTCTCACATTACAAATTTATAAGTTATTCCAGAATTTAAGANGGGATTCGATANCTGCTCATGNGTGCGTAAAGGCAACGGTCAGTTCACGAGCTCCAATGCAATTAACGATCCGTCAATAACTAGTTTTCCCATATCCTCAAAATTAACTGTAACTTTANAACCTATTTTTGATTGTACTTGACCGTTACCCCACTCTGGCGCATTGGGATTAATCACAATGGCACCAGGTTCTAAAAAAGGATTCAAGTCAACATACTCGTNCNCCATTTCTTTTATCCAAACATCTTTNAGAATTCNAAGTTCATAATAAAAGTAGGCCTTGGCAAATTAATGTAAATCATCACCGAAGCTGACGCACTATTTTTAATCGCGGATAGTACCATTCCCCTCCACTAAATACTTAAACGACGTTAACTGATTTACGCCTACAGGCCCACGTGCATGCATTTTCCCCGTTGCAATTCCAATTTCGGCTCCCAAACCAAATTCTCCACCATCAGCAAACTGCGTAGATGCGTTGCACATAACTATTGCACTATCTATTTTCGAAAAGAACAAATTTTTTGCAGAAATATCCTCAGTAATTATACAATCTGTATGGCTTGAAGAATGTGTCGTAATATGCTGAATTGCATCACTTATATTCTTTACCTGTCTAACTGCAATGATAGGAGCAAGATACTCCCTTCCCCAATCGTCACCACTTGCAGACTTTACACCATCAAGGTTAGAGAACTCAGAACTAACTCTAACTTCAACACCAGCCTCACTAAGTGAGTCTATTATTTTAACCCCCAATTCTTGAGATATATCTTCATGAATTAGAAGACATTCAGCGGCTCCACAGATACCATAACGCCTTGTTTTTGCGTTTAAAACAACATCCAAAGCCTTTTTCGCATCTGCCATTTTGTCAATATAGACGTGAACCACTCCCTCGAGATGAGCAAAAACAGGAACTCGTGCCTCTTCTTGCACTAAACTAACAAGGCCTTTACCTCCGCGAGGTACAATTACGTCGATGAATTCCGTCATCCGCAACAAAGATTTTACTGCTCTTCGATCTCGAGTAGGCACGATTTGAATACAAGCCTCTGGTAAGTTTGCAATCTTTAAGCCCTCAAGCAAGCAATCAAAAATTGCTTTNGATGAATAGAAGCTCTCGGACCCCCCTCTCAGGATNGTGGCGTTACCTGCCTTTAAACATAAAGCACCCGCATCAGCAGTTACATTAGGCCTACTTTCATATATNACACCTATCACCCCTAAAGGNGTGGTTANCCGTTTAATTTGGAGTCCAGATGGTCGCTCCCANTGACTCAAGACATTGCCAAGTGGGTCTGGNAACTCAGAAATAACTTTAAGACTATTTGCGATTGATTTAATTCTTGTGNGATCCAAAAAGAGACGATCCAACATTGCATTNTCTAAGCCTTTATCTCGCCCATTNGACATGTCNNTCTCATTTGCAGATAAAATAACGTCAATATTATTTAAAATAGAATTTGCAGCTTCANAAATCGCCANTGATCTTTNTGCAGAGGCCGAANAAGCAAGAGTTGNTGCTNCCTCCTTGGCCCGGGAGCCTANAAGTTGNATTTGANCATCAAATCCAGACATAAAACTTCTCCAATTAAAAAGCTATATTATCACGGTGTACAATAACGTCTCGACCGACATACCCAAGGATTTTTTCTATTTCACTAGTCTGACAGCCTATTATTGACCTCGCCTCATCACTAGAATATGCACACAAACCAACCCCTAAAACATCACCAGCAGAATTCAAAATCGATACGGCATCACCTCTCTCAAACGACTTTCGCACATCTAAACCCCCCGCCGGTAAGAGGCTTTTACCTGAGTTAAGCGCTTTAACTGCACCTTCATCGATAACCAGTTCACCCAAAGGTTTCATAGTTGATATCCACTTTTTTCGAGCCGTTTTAGGATCCTCTATTTGTGCCTTAAAAAGGGTTGATTTTACACTACCTTCCATCGACGAAATTGGATTAAAGTTTGTTCCTCTGGCAATGATCATAGCGCAGCCAGCAGTTGTAGTAATTTTTGCAGCTAAAAGTTTAGTTTTCATACCACCTTTGGAGAATTTAGACCTTGTGTCCTCTGCCATCGCCTCAATTTCAGGAGTTATTTTGTCTATAGTGGGGACATGACTGGCATTTGGATCAATCATTGGATTGCTTGAATAAAAACCATCTACGTCAGATAGTAATATTAGGAGATCCGCTCCAATAGTTACTGAAACCTGAGCAGCTAGACGATCATTGTCACCATACTTTATCTCATCAGTTGCCACAGTATCATTTTCGTTTACAATTGGTACAACGCCCATTTCCAGCAAAGTTTCAACAGTTGCCTGAGAATTCAAATAGCGCCGCCTATCTTTGCTATCTTCAAGTGTGACGAGAATCTGAGCCGTTTTAATAAAGTGTTGCGCCAGTGACTCCTGATAGGCCTGCGCGAGCTGAATTTGACCAACCGCAGCAGAAGCTTGTGACTGCTCTAAGGACAAAGATGAATCCGGTAAACTTAAAACTTTTCTTCCCAACGCGATGGAACCAGAAGATACTATTACTACTTCTATACCGTTAGAATGCATATCGCGGATATCTTCAGAAAGTGAGTGGAGCCACGCAGATCTGATCGAACTCGTTTTTTGATCTACTAAAAGAGATGATCCAATTTTTATTACCACCCTCTTAGCACCATTTACAAATTCCATGGTGAATCATCCTTTTCAGTCTGTCCTTCGGAAGATTTCCCGCTAGCACCTTTAATTACAAATTTTTTAAGTTCTCGTAATACATTTTCAACATTCTCACCACTTACAGCCGACATCACTAGCGCATTATAATTTACCATTTCAGCAAAACTTTGTTCCAGAAGTAATCTCGCTTCCTCATCCAGAGCATCAATTTTATTAAAAACCACAAGACGCGGCTTTGAAGTTAACTTACTTCCATAAGCTTCAATTTCATTTAAAATTGTAAAATAATCTTTGATTGGGTCGCTTGAAGTACAATCAACGAGGTGCAACAGAACAGCACATCTCTCAATATGTCCTAGAAATAAATCGCCCAAACCTCGGCCCTCGTTTGCCCCCTCAATTAAGCCAGGTACATCTGCCACCACAAATTCAGCCTGATCTACAGCTACCACACCTAAATTTGGTGTAAGAGTAGTGAATGGATAATCTGCAATTTTAGGTCGTGCATTCGATGTTGCAGCCAAAAAGGTCGATTTACCGGCGTTAGGCATACCAAGAAGTCCAACGTCGGCGATTAATTTAAGACGAAGCCAAATAGTTCTCTCAACTCCATCTTGACCTGGGTTAGAACGGCGTGGAGCCTGATTTACCGATGTTTTAAAGTGTAAATTTCCAAAACCACCATTACCGCCCTTTGCCAAAAGAACTCGCTGGCCAATCTCCGTAAGGTCAGCCAGAACTGTTTCCTTGTCTTCATCAAGTATCTCTGTTCCAACTGGGACTATTAATATTTTATCTGATCCACTTGCTCCAGAACGTTGCTTTCCCATTCCAGATTTGCCATTTTCTGCAAAGAAATGCTGTTGATATCTAAAGTCTATCAGAGTGTTTAAACCCTCGGCAGCTTGCGCCCACACAGAACCGCCACGGCCACCATCACCTCCATCAGGACCACCGTATTCAATAAATTTTTCACGCCTGAAACTTATTGCTCCAGCGCCTCCTGACCCTGATCTAATGTCCACTTTTGCAAAATCTAGAAATTTCATCCTGGAGAAACTCTTTTAATATTTTACGAGAGCAGTAGCCGCTTTGTCATAGATGGACAAGATCTTGATCAAATATACTTGGGCAACAAATTTACAAAGCAGTGCAACATGTTATTTTCGAAATAGCTTTTTTTAATCAAGCAAGCAGTGCAATCAATACAAACACAACTGTAACCAGTCCTAAAAATCCCATAAAGAATGGCTCGTATTTAGTTCCGATAATAAACTTGGCGATACGGTCTCCGAATAACGTCCAGATAGGGTGACAAATAATCTGTATCATGAATAAAGATGAAGCGATGTATAATGTGGCATAAAAAGTTGACGTCGAACTATCCACAAAGTTTGTAAAACCGGCCATTATCATGGCCCATGCTTTTGGATTTAGCGGATGAACTATCAATCCAGACCAAAAGCCAGGTGGCTCAATTGAAAGTTTACCATAAGTAAGACGCATGTTCGCTACGCGCCACGAAAGCCAAATTATATAGGCGGCAGACAAAAATTTTAAAACCTCAAAAAGGCTCGGTATCTGAGTGGCCAGCTCCATAATACCATATCCAATTGGCCATATTATTATTTGCTTTCCTAGGACCACTCCNACCACGAAAGGAACTGCAGCGCTAAACCCGAAGCGCGCGCCCGTCGCCATCATCGCCATGTTGGCGGGNCCAGGTGTAGCGACCTGAAAAAATGCAAACGGTACGAACGAAAAGTTAATCATAATCTGATTATCAGCAAGTTAAACAACAAAGGACCGGCGACANCCGATCCCTTACATATATATTTATAATTTTGATTACTATTCTGCTGCTTCAGCTGCCGGCAAAACAGAGATAAACGTCCTGCCCTTNAAACCCTTTTTGAANTGCACTCTACCTTCTGACGTAGCAAAAATNGTATGGTCTTTTCCCATACCAACGCCTTCTCCGGGAAACATTTTCGTACCCCNTTGTCTTATGATAATNTTACCGGCAATNACACTTTGACCGCCAAANATTTTCACACCTAATCTGCGACCTGCGGAATCTCGTCCGTTTCGTGACGAACCACCTGCTTTTTTATGAGCCATTTCTATCCGTCCTCCTATTTAGACAATTTCTTTGCCTGCTTAACCCAACCCTCTTTCTCAATCTTTCCTTTTAAAGAGAGAGTGTCATCCATAGCAGCAACATCTTTAGCTGTCCACGCCGCTATTTGAGAAAATGATGTCAAACCTGCGGCGTTAAGCTTTTTCTCCAGCGCTGGACCCACTCCAGANAACTGCTTAAGGTCATCTAACACTTTTTTGTCAGCAGCCTTAGTCTTTTTGTCGCTCTTAGCTTTCGACGAGCTTTTNGTGGCTGTTTTTGTTTGTTCATTCTTTGCTATCNNAACTCTTTTTTTCTGNAGCCTTCGTCAGAGGTGCNGGTTNTTCCATATCCGCTGNACCCAAACGAGCTCCAATCGCAGACTTAACTCCNGACTTTTGGCCACCCGATGNCAAAATATCNGTGATGCGCACTAAAGTTAGGTGCTGCCTATGGCCTCGAGTTCTCTGTGATCCATGTTTTCTGCGNCGCTTGACAAATTTAATAGTTTTCAAGCCCTTTATCTGATCGATAACATCAGCCTGAACCGCTGCGCCATCGACAAGCGGTGTTCCCACCACTGTTTTATCTCCNCCGAGCAACATAATTTCGTTGAATTGNACCTTGTCACCCGCGTGCGCTGCAAGCTTTTCCAGCTTGAGTAAATCACCGGTTTGAACTTTGTACTGCTTACCACCTGTTTTTATTACAGCAAACAAATCTATCATCCTTTTTTTCGCGTCTTTTGGCCTTCTGGAACAGAAAGTTTACAAATAAATTTTTGCCTAAAACAGCGCGCCCGAGAGCGTNGTTGATCAGAAGAAATTANCTGNCANGCGCGTATTGCAATAATTGGGANGGAAGTCAACACTTCACNGATTATTTNNACTCACAAATCCTCAGATTTCATGAACTCACCCAGTATACTGGCAAGGCGCTGCGATTGATCTTTTGCCATCTCATTATANACAGAAAAAAGAGCCTTGTTCAGTGTAATTCCAAGTGNGGACTTTGAAAAGTCATTATAAACACCAAACTCCTCATCACTCATTGGCGAGTAAGCCATNTGCGAAAAAGCCATCAACCACTCTAGTATTTCACTTTTNAGTTTCTCTTCATCGCTNGTGATAGCATCTATCATCTCCTGACGACTAAGATTTACTAANCCTAGCTTTGATANNTCGTACANAAATGCAAACTGAGCGGCATATGCACCAATCAAATTTTGCTCAACCAGCTCCAGCGTCTCAATTACAGACCCTAATTCCTCAAGGCGTTCATTTTTTAAATTGACGGCTTCGTTAAATTTTATTTTAGCCATTTCTTCTATCTGTTTATCAGATATTGCTACTCTAGCACTTACTTCTAACTCAGAGGCCGTCTTTCCAATAGGGCTTCGATAAAATAACAATACGGCTTCAGCATCTGAAATAGACAAATTTTCAGTTAAGAGACGTTTGAAATCCTTCTCCATCTTCTCCACTTGGTAAACAGACTGAGCCTGGTCGACGAAACGTGCGACAGTATTTTTTGACAAGTACGCAGCGCCTGTACCACGAGCATCTTGTATACCTTCCACGCGAATTATTTCATTTACACGGTCCATTTGTAGTGCATCATACAAATCTGAAATCACATCTGCCTGAGCGTGATTGGCACAAAAAACTATAATCAGGAAATTCCGAATTAGACGCAAAAAATACATTTAATATTCCAATAAAATAAACAAAGTCTAGTTCATCACAAGATCACAGAATGCGAAAGCATAAAAGCGGTTACCAAACATTAAGTTTACAATAGTTGCAACTTTAACAGACAAACTATGTGCTGCAGATGAAGCTAAATTTTCGATCGAAAACGACATAAGTCGTATTTGAGATAGAAAGCTCATAAAATTTATATACTCTGTTATATAGTTAATTCGGGTTTACTGTTGTGCAAAATAAAAGATCCAAAATTTATTTGGTAATGCTCANAATTGGTGCAAATCGCGGAAGGGCCGCTAGAGGCAGGCCNTAACNNTCTTTCGTTTATTAAGATTGTTNNATAAGGGTTCATAAAATGACGNATAAAAATGGCCGCCGATCTGGAGGTAGAAANGCTCGTAGAGCNGCAAGANCAGCTCCTCTTTCAAGAGATTTACAACCAGTAAGACCNGGAATGAAAAGCAATGCTTATAATCCTCTGACTGAGGCAGGAGAAAATCGAATTCATTCAGCCGCATTAGATGCGCTAGAAACCATAGGCTTGGGTGATGTCCCTGAAAGCGGAATGAAAAGTATGGTGACTGCGGGGGCAATATACGGAAATGATGGTCGTATAAGGTTTCCTCGAAGTCTGGTTGAGGATATGCTGTCAATTGCAAAGCGTGATATCACTTTATGTGGTCGGGATCCTGCCTATGACCTCAATTTGACTGGTAGCAGCGTCCATTATGGAACTGCTGGTGCCGCCGTTCATTTGGTAGATATACAGAGCCAAGATTATAGGGAAAGTACTATCCAGGACTTACATGATGCAGCCAGAATAACCCACGAACTTGATAATATTCATTTTCTGCAAAGACCTATGGTTGCCCGAGATATAATCGACAATAGAGAAATGGATTTAAATACGGTTTATGCATGTTGCTCTGGGACAACGAAACATGTTGGAACCTCTTTTACAGAACCAGCTTATGCAAGAGATGCCTTAAAAATGCTTGAGATAATGGCGGGTGGAGAAAAAAAATGGAGGGAACGGCCATTTGTTTCTAATTCAAATTGTTTCGTTGTCCCGCCTATGAAGTTTGCAACAGAAAGTTGCAAAGTTATGGAAGAGTGTATTAAAGGCGGTATGCCAGTTCTTCTGTTATCGGCCGGACAGGCTGGCGCTACTGCACCTGNANCAATTGCTGGCGCAATAGTCCAAGCAGTTGCTGAATGCTTAGCTGGGCTAATCTATGTGAATTCCATGGCTCCCGGCTTTCCCGCAATTTTTGGAACTTGGCCCTTCGTCTCAGATTTAAGAACGGGAGCAATGTCTGGCGGTAGCGGAGAGCAAGCTTTACTAAGCGCAGGGTGTGCTCAGATGCACAGATTTTATNATCTNCCAGGTGGTGCGGCTGCGGGCATTGCGGATGCCAAATTACCAGATATGCAGGCGGGNTGGGAGCAAGCAACTTCAAATGTAATGGCTGGTCTTTCCGGTTTGAACATGGTTTATGAAGCAGCCGGTATGCATGCATCGCTGTTGGGNTTCTGTTTAGAAAGTTTAATTTTAGGGAATGACCTTATTGGCCANGCTCTCAGATGTGTTAGGGGCATTGAAGTTACGGAAGATAGTGTCAGCTTGGATGTTATTCGTTCAACCTGTATAGAAGGGCCAGGACATTATCTTGGATCTGAGCAAACATTAAATCTGATGCAAACAGAGTATATCTATCCAGATTTAGGTGACAGAACATCNCCGAAAGAGTGGCTNGAACTTGGCAAACCTGGCCTCTTGGAAAAAGCAATTAACAAAAANAATGAAATACTGAGTAAAAGGTCACCAGCCGCGTTGGATGCCGAAACCGATAATAAAATTCGATCAGCATTTAATATTCATTTGCAAATTTAGTNTNACCAACTGNCCTGCAAGTGAAACTTTGNGTTATGATAAAGTACTTATTCTTAATTGCAGCNGTANTGGCTGAAACGACTNNTANNTCAGCGCTTCNAGNNACAAATTTACGAAGTGTTGGCCAGATATTGTAATATTTTTTCTANGCCTTGGCAGTTTAGTTTTTAATCAATAAAATTTNAATAGNTATACATTGGTATCGCTTACGAANTTTGGGGNGGTTTGGGAATAATATTNANAACNGAAATGGGATTAATTGTCTTTGGANNNAANTCAGNCACCGCTGCGGTGNTTGGACTGATGATGATAACTTTAAGAAAAGTGCNAATTCACCTTTTTTCATATACATCCCAACATTAACGGGTGGTATTTCGACAGAAATCANTATAGGTGGCCCTAAAATACTGNATNGGCCCNATAAATGACATTAAGAAATATCGCAATAATTGCACACGTTGATCATGGGAAAACAACCTTAGTCGATGAATTGTTAAAACAATCTGGCGCATTCCGAGAAAACCAAACTATAACAGAGCGGGCGTTAGACAGTAACGATCTCGAGCGAGANAGAGGAATNACAATCCTGGCTAAGGCAACTTCTGTCGAATGGAAGGGTAACCGCATAAATATCGTGGATACTCCCGGACATGCAGANTTTGGTGGGGAAGTAGAACGTATNTTATCAATGGTNGACGGTGTTGTTTTACTTGTAGATGCAGCAGAAGGTCCAATGCCTCAAACAAANTTTGTTACTTCAAAAGCTCTAAACTTAGGTCTCAGACCTATCGTTGTTTTGAACAAAGTCGATAAAGGTGATGCCGAACCTGATAGAGCTTTAAATGAATGTTTTGACCTCTTTGCTAATCTTGGNGCTAACGATGATCAACTNGACTTTCCTCATATGTACGCTTCAGGCAGATCCGGCTGGGCAGACCATGACTTAGACGGAGCGCGGAAAGATCTTAGTGCTCTNTTTGATCTCATTCTNAATCATGTGCCACAGCCTAAACAGTCAGANTACATNGANGACGATTTCANAATGCTTGCAACAACGCTGGGCAGTGATCCATTTGTAGGNAGGATCCTTACCGGTCGTATTGAAAGTGGGAGNATAAAAGTTGGCGCCACCGTTCAGGCCATAAGCAGGTCCAGTCAAAAAATTGAGCAATTCAGAGTCAGNAAAATCAGAGCATTTAGAGGACTTGGGCATCANGATATTGAACAAGGTATAGCCGGNGACATCGTATCTCTTGCCGGCATGACTAAGGCAACCGTCGCNGACACAATTTGNGCGCTGGCAGTGGAGACACCATTNGAATCTCAACCGATAGACCCCCCCACAATAACNGTTACTTTTGGCATNAATGACAGTCCACTNGCAGGAAGAGAAGGTTCGAAAGTTCAAAGCCGNGTAATTAGAGACAGATTAATGAAGGAAGCAGAAAGTAACGTCGCGATAAAGATAAAAGACACTCCAAGCGGCGACGCTTTTGAGGTTGCTGGACGTGGTGAGNTACAAATGGGTGTTNTAATTGAAAATATGCGCCGTGAAGGTTTTGAGCTTTCAATTTCTAGACCTCAGGTNNTGATGAAAGAAGAGGACGGCCANAAACTAGAGCCCATAGAAGAGGTNACGATTGACGTAGATGATGAATATACAGGTGCTGTTATCGAAAAGATTACNGGACCAAGAAAGGGTGATTTAGTTGAAATGAAACCCTCTGGAGTGGGTAAAACAAGGTTGATTGCCAACGTTCCAGCAAGAGGNTTGATCGGCTACCACGGAGAATTTCTTACAGATACCAGAGGTACTGGTATAATGAATAGGGTCTTCAGTGGGTGGGCACCCTACAAGGGAACCATAGAGGGGCGGCGTGCCGGTGTATTGATATCCATAGAAGATGGGGAAACTGTAGCCTACGCCCTTTGGAACCTCGAGGAAAGAGGGAAAATGTTCGTTGGGCCACAAACTAAAATATATAAGGGGATGGTGATAGGAGAACATGCCCGCGACAACGACTTAGANGTTAACCCACTTAAAGGTAAAAAACTNACNAATGTTCGGGCGTCGGGAACCGACGAAGCAGTGAGGCTAACACCTCATGTTAAATTTTCTCTGGAGCAGGCAATATCCTATATTAANGATGATGAACTAGTTGAAGTAACACCTNCAAGTATNAGANTANGAAAGCGTTTTCTTGATACTCATGANAGAAAAAGACAGTCAAGAAATAATTGAAAAGCAGANTTTAAAAGTTGTANCGNTNGTNCTATTTTGAGACNATCAAGGACCTAACAGCTTCTATAGCCGAAGCAGCNCCNTCCATACTGGACCCACCTGCCTGAGCTAAATCGGGCCTACCNCCCCCTCCTCTACCCCCAAGCTNAGAGGCNGCTACTTTGACCAAATCTACNGCAGAAATTCTTGNAAACAAATCATTCGTAACNCCAGAAGCAATTGCTACCTTTCCATCATTATCAGATATCAGCAGTACGATCCCTGTAGAAAGCTTCTGTTTGTATGCGTCAATTAAACTTGGAAGTTCTTTCCCAGGTATACCNCTTAACTTCTTTACAATAAAATTAACNCCTGACAAATCTTCAATTTCCAATTCATCNTTTCTAGATATACCCGCCCCCAACGCCATATCTTTTCTGAGCTGAGCTANCTCGTTCNCCAGAGATTTTCTTTCTGCCATAAGGCTTTTTACTCGNGATAATGTATCTGAAGGGCTNGACTTCAGTTCNGATGCAATACCAGAAACATAATTCTGACTTCTGGCATAATGATCGAGCGCNGCTTCNCCAGTAAGGGCCTCGATACGTCTTACCCCCGAACTACTTGCCCCATCAGACAAAATAACGAATGCTCCTATGTCACCTGTACGTTTTACATGAGTTCCACCACAGAGCTCNAAAGAATACCCATTTCCATCTAAACCCTTACCACTNTTCTCNTCAAANCCCATGGACACNACNCGAACTTCTTCACCATATTTTTCTCCAAACAAAGCCGTGGCACCAAGTGTTCTCGCATCGTCAGGAGACATAACTCTAGTCGATACCTCTGTATTTTGACGAATATAAAAATTTACCGAACGTTCAACAGAACTTAACTCATCCTTGGTCAACGCTTTAGAATGACTAAAATCAAATCTTAATCTGTCTGCTGCATTTAGGGACCCACGCTGCGCCACATGCTGGCCCAACTTTTTTCTGAGCGCTTCATGCAGCAAATGTGTCGCAGAGTGATTGGCACGCACAGAAGATCGGCGCGAATGCTCAACCTCTAGCTCTACAGTTTCATTAATAGACAAAGTTCCTGAATTTATTTCTACAAAATGAACAAAAACACCAACAGAGCGCNTCGNATCANCAATANTCGCTTCACCATTTTCAAATTTTANGTTTCCAGTATCNCCGACTTGACCGCCACTTTCTCCATAAAATGGGGTTTGATTAAAGATTAATTGTACCTTATCGCCCTTACCTGCACTTTCGGTCAAAGCACCATCTTTAATGATGGCTATAACTTGTGCTTGCGCAACCTCTGTATCATAACCGAGAAAATCAGTAGCACCATGTTTATCAGATATATCAAAAAATACTGCCGTATCAGCCGTATCACCGGAGCCCGCCCAGGCTGCTCTAGCCTTTCTTTTCTGCTCATCCATCGCAACTTGAAAGGCCTCATCATCA
>NYSJ01000002.1 GCA_002682975.1 Paracoccaceae bacterium | reverse complement strand
TTGTCCATTAAATGTTTTTTTAACGAGCGAAATGCTGCCGCTTCTAATTCAATTCTAATTTGATCGTCCATTAATATCTCCAGCACGATAGATAGTTTTCACTTCGTCTATAAATAGTTTTTAAATTAAAGCATTAAAGATATTGCGGTACAATGATTTGTAGAAATCATAAATATTCTTTAATTGAATAGTGGAATTTTTAACTTGGCGAGTTTTATTTTCAAAATTTTAATAAGTTTTTTTAGAAATATCTTTTGCATATCCATGTTGCGCCCATAGCTAAAATAGTTCATACAAAAATTATGTTACCGCTAACAATTTTCTATGGTTCTCATCGTATAAAGGAAAGTTAATGAGACGTCATCGCAATGTAAAAATCGTTGCAACACTTGGTCCGGCTTCAGATGATTTCGAAACTATTAAAGAGTTACATTTGGCTGGCGCGGATGTATTTCGCCTAAATATGAGCCATGGATCGCACGACGATATAGCGCAGCGTCATCAAATTATAAGAAAAATTGAGGAAGAATTAAATAGTCCAATAGGTATACTTGCTGATTTACAGGGACCAAAATTACGTGTTGGAGAGTTCGATAATGGCTCTGAAAATTTGGTTGAGGGACAAGATTTTTGTCTTGATTTAAGGCCTGCTAAGGGAACTTCGAAAAGAGTTAGTCTACCACACCCTGAGATTTTCGCCGCTCTTTCTGCTGGGTCAGTTCTATTGGTAAATGATGGCAAGATTAAACTAGAAGTAAAATCATGTGGTGAGGATTTTGCAGATTGTATTGTAAAAGCCGGTGGTGCGATTTCAAATCGCAAAGGAGTAAACGTCCCGGATGTAATTCTTCCGCTGGCTGCATTGTCTGATAAAGATAGAACAGATTTAGAATTTGCCTGTGGTCTTGGTATTGATTGGCTGGCGCTTTCTTTTGTGCAACGCCCTGAAGATGTTATGGAGGCCCGTGAATTAGCGAAAGGGCGAGCTGCTATCTTATCAAAAATCGAAAAGCCNGCGGCACTTTCGAGATTTGATGATATTCTCAAATGTTCGGACGGTATAATGGTAGCTCGTGGTGATTTAGGTGTTGAATTGCCAGTACAGAACGTTCCTCCGGTTCAAAAAAGATTAGTTCGGGCATGCCGTGCAGCGGCAAAGCCAGTAATAGTTGCAACACAGATGTTGGAAAGTATGATTGAAAGTCCTATGCCGACTCGCGCAGAGGTGTCAGATGTGGCTACAGCGATATATGAGGGTTCTGATGCGATAATGCTATCTGCGGAGTCTGCGGCCGGTCTTTATCCAGTAGACGCAGTCCGAACTATGGACGATGTTGCAATTGAGGTTGAAAGTGATCCAACATATCGAGAAATNATAGAAGCATCTCGGAATGCACGTCGTAACTCTGTGGCAGATGGAATTGTTTCAGCTGCGAGAGAGATCGCTGAAACAACTGACATCAAAGCTATCAGTTGTTACACTCAATCTGGNACTACAGCTTTGCTTATAGCCAGGGAGAAACCTNGGGTTCCAATTATTGCNATGACCTCGGAAATAGAAACNGCACGAAGGTTATCACTGACATGGGGTACAAATACTTTAATGTCAGGAGCGAAGCAACGTTTTAAGGAAGCGGTCGTAAGTGCAGTTAGAGGCGCACTGTCAGAAGGTTATGCTGCTGAAAATGATCAAATAGTAATAACGGCAGGTGTTCCATTTAACATTCCTGGAACGACAAATATTTTGCGGGTGGCCCCTTGTAACGAGCGAATGATCTATTCAATGGATCCAGAGTAGAGAACGTTATAGTAAATTATAAGTATCTTAACGTTCAGTGAAGTCGTCAAAATAATGAAGATTGTNCTTGCACACAGTAATAACAGCAGGTATTCCACCCACGCGGGGCCGGCGAATGGCATGCCGAGTCTCGTTTGAACTTTTTCCTAAGGAGAACCAAATGCCTAAGATGAAGACTAAATCGAGCTGTAAAAAGCGATTTAAGGTGACCGCCACTGGTAGAGTAAAAACTGGTCAGGCAGGAAAGCGGCACGGAATGATCAAGCGATCAACTAAATTCATTCGTACAGCACGAGGCACTACAACGCTTAGCGCCCCTGACGAAAAAATCGTTAAGGGCATGATGCCCTACGCGCGATAAGGAGAGTTAATATGTCTCGAGTAAAAGGTGGCACAGTAACACACGCCCGACACAAAAAAATTGTTGATCAGGCAAAAGGCTATTACGGNCGGCGTAAAAATACTTTTAAGGTGGCTGCGCAAGCAGTTGATAAGGCCAATCAATACGCGACCCGCGATCGTCACAATAAAAAGCGAAACTTTAGAGCATTGTGGATCCAAAGAATAAACGCTGCTGTTCGTGCCCATGATGNCGGGCTTTCGTANAGTAAGTTTATAAANGGATTAACGAGAGCTGGCATAGAGGTAGATCGCAAGGTACTTGCTGATCTNGCTGTNCATGAACCAACGGCTTTTAGCACAATAGTGGATCANGCTAAAGCCGCACTAGCAGCGTAGCTTCAAAAGAAAATTGCATACAAAGCCGTGCAGAAAGCGCGGCTTTTTTGTTGGACTGAGTACGAAAAACTTGTCAATCTATCTAAATATGATAGCACAATACTGTTTAGGCAGTGGGGTAAAATGGACGAGCTAAGAGTAAAGTATATTAAAGCCATTGCTGACGCAAAAGATGAAATTGCGCTTGAAGAAGTTCGTCTTGCAGCTCTTGGCAAAAAAGGTGAGGTCAGTTTGCAAATGCGTGAACTTGGCAAAATGACACCAGAAGAGCGTCAAGTGTCTGGTCCCTTGCTCAACACCCTAAAAGATGAAATTAATTCAGCGCTTAATGCAAAAAAGAGTGCCCTAGCAGATGCTGTATTGAATGCACGCCTTGAAACTGAATGGTTGGATGTAACCTTGCCATCAAGGGCAATAAATACTGGATCTGTTCATCCAATTTCTCAGGTAACCGAAGAGGTTATCGCGATTTTTGCAGATATGGGATTTTCGGTTGCTGAAGGACCAAGGATTGAAACAGACTGGTATAATTTTGATGCACTAAATATACCTGGCCATCATCCAGCAAGAGCCGAAATGGACACTTTCTACATGAAACGAAACTCAGATGATAAGCGGCCGCCCCACGTCTTAAGAACACATACCAGCCCCGTACAGGTACGCACAATGGAAAAGAGTGGCGCGCCAATTCGTGTAATATGTCCTGGTGGAGTATACCGAGCTGACTATGACCAGACCCATACGCCAATGTTTCATCAGGTTGAGGGATTGGCTGTAGATAAAGATTTATCAATGGCAAACTTAAAATGGGTGCTTGAGCAATTTGTGAAGGCCTTTTTCTCAGTAGATGATGTTGAGTTACGGTTTAGAGCATCGCATTTCCCTTTTACAGAACCATCTGCCGAGGTGGATATAAGATGTTCGTGGGATGATGGACAATTAAAAATAGGCGAAGGTGATGACTGGTTGGAAATACTTGGGTCTGGGATGGTGCATCCTAAAGTGTTGAGTGCAGGGGGCATTGATCCTAATATTTGGCAAGGGTTTGCCTTCGGTATGGGAATAGACCGGATCGCAATGCTAAAATATGGAATTCCTGATTTAAGATCATTTTTTGACAGTGACCTACGATGGTTGCGCCATTATGGTTTTGCATCTTTGGATCAACCGAATTTACACGCTGGACTAAATCGCTAAGTGAAAAAATGTTTTTAAATCTAATAATATTAACAAAGCTTCCAATAATTTTTTATAATCTTTAAGAGACAGTCACCCAAAATAATCACGGACGGGCATAATGAAATTTACATTTTCTTGGTTAAAAGAGCATCTGGATACCACAGCTTCATTAGACGAAGTTGTATATGCTTTGACTGACCTGGGCCTAGAGGTTGAAGAAGTAAGTGATCCAATAAAAAAACTAAACCACTTTACAATAGGAAAAGTTCTCAAGGCCAAGAAGCATGATGATGCGGACAAATTACGTGTTTGTACGGTTCATACTGATAATGGTGAGGCACAAATAATTTGTGGTGCACCGAATGCGAGAGAAGGTATCCTCGTTGTCGTAGCAAAGCCAGGCGTATACGTGCCTGGAATTGATACGACGATTAGCGTGGGTAAAATCCGAGGCATAGAGAGCCATGGAATGATGTGCTCTGAACGAGAAATGGAGCTATCAGACGAGCACGATGGTATAATCGAACTTCCGTCGGGCGATATAGGTGAACCTTATGGTGACTGGCTATCAAAAAACGAGCCTGAGAAAGTTGATGCAGTTGTTGAAATCGCCATAACGCCTAACAGGCCAGATGCATTGGGCGTTCGCGGTATTGCCCGTGATTTGGCGGCTAGAGGCTTAGGTGCTTTGAGGCCAATGGAGATACAGCCCATTCAGGGCAAATTTAAATGTCCAATATCTGTGTCCATTGAACCTGAAACTCTAATCAATGCGCCAGTTTTCTGCGGTAGATTGATACGAGGGGTAAAGAACGGCCCATCACCGCAATGGCTACAGAATAAATTACGTGCGATTGGTTTGCGACCTATTTCCGCTTTGGTAGATATTACGAATTTTTTTACTTATGATAATAATCGACCGCTACATGTTTTTGATGCAGATAAGTTAAATGGAAATTCTATTAGAGTGCATGCTTCACAAGGAGGGGAAAAATTTAACGCATTAGATGATAAAGAGTATGTTTTATCAAAAGGTATGACAGTAATTTCTGACAATGTAGGGGTAGAAAGTTTAGCAGGCATAATGGGGGGTAGTGGTTCTGGTTGTACTGATAATACAGAAAATGTTTTTATTGAAGCTGCATATTTTAACCCAATAACGACAGCTTACACCGGACGAGAATTAAAAATAAATTCAGATGCTCGATATCGCTTCGAGAGAGGGATAGATCCAGAGTGGACGGCCTTTGGTATTGAGGCGGCAACAAAAATGATAATTGAATTATGTGGCGGTCAACCATCTGAGGTTGTCCAAGCCGGAGAAATCCCTAACCATAGTAGAGCATACAAAGTAGATACTGCAAGAATTGAGTCCTTAGTTGGCATGGCAATTCCAGCAGATGACCAATTGAAAATTTTGGAGAACTTAGGCTTTGTTATCAATGAAGATAACGCCAAAGTACCAAGCTGGCGGCCAGATGTTCAGGGTGAAGCTGACCTTGTCGAAGAGGTAGCGCGCGTAGTATCTCTTACAAAACTACAGGGTAAACCGCTTCCTAGGGTCAGTAACTCTGTCCCAAAACCTGTCTTAAGTGCAACGCAGCTAAGAGAACAAACTTCGCGGCGAGCTGCAGCGGGAATGGGATATAATGAATGCGTTACATATAGTTTTATTGATGAGAAAAGCGCCAAGTTATTTGGCGGTGGGCATCCTACCACCCAGTTAGAAAATCCAATTTCGAGCGAGATGAGCCATATGCGTCCAGATTTACTGCCAGGCTTGTTACAAGCTGCTTCAAGAAACCAAGCTAGAGGTTTTTTTAATATGGCGCTATTTGAATTAGGACCTGTTTTCACCGGAGGTGACCCTGGATATCAGCAAATGAACCTTAGTGGTATTTTGATTGGGCAAACTACTTCAAAAGATGTGCATGGGCAGGAGAGGGAAGTAGATGTTTTTGACGTTAAGTCTCATATAGAAAATATATTATCTTCAACTGGAGCCCCAGCTAAATTTCAAATTTTACGTGGTGCAGAATCCTATTGGCATCCGGGACGACACGGACGCATTTGTCTTGGCCCAAAGAAAACTCTTGGGGTTTTTGGTGAGCTACATCCCAAAATTCTAAGTTTTTTTGATTTAAAAGGACCGATAGTTGGCTTNACCATTTTGCTGGATAATATTCCTTTACCTCGNAATTCAAAAACTACTCGTCCACCATTAAGAGCAAGATCTTTGCAGGCAGTCGAGCGGGACTTTGCTTTTGTTGTTGGCGAAAAGGTAGAAGCTTTAGCAATAACCACTGCAGCAATGGGGTCTAAAAAGGATATCATCGAAGATGTTAAAGTTTTTGATGAGTTTATTGGCGGTGATTTAGGTTATGGAAAGAAGTCAGTTGCAATTACAGTAAGACTGCAACCCACTGAAAATACTCTTACTGAAACTGAGATCGAACAAGTAAGCAAAAGTATTATAGATAGAGTAGAAACTGCTACAGGTGGAATTTTGCGCAGCTAATTAAGATATGATAACAAATTTTCTGAATTAAAAGAACGGCAAATTTGAAGTTTCATTTCAAAAGGTAAAAGGAGAATTAAATGCTATGTGTCTATTTAGCAGGTGAAATTCACACTAATTGGCGAGAACAAATAGCGGAAGGTGCTGAAAATCTAAATGTCATGTTTACAGCTCCTGTAACTGATCATGAGGCTAGTGATGATTGTGGTGTCAAAATAATGGGGTCTGAAGAATTGAAATTCTGGCACGATCACAAAGGCGCAAAACTTAATGCAATTAGGACAAGAAAATTTATAGAGGAAGCTGATATTGTCGTAGTACGTTTTGGCGAAAAATATAAGCAGTGGAATGCAGCGTTTGAGGCTGGTTACGCAGCAGCACTTGGTAAATCTATTATTGTCGTGCATGGCACGGACCATCAGCATGCATTAAAAGAGGTAGACGCTGCAGCGTTGGCAGTAGTAGAAACTTCTAATCAGGTTGTAGAAATATTAGAGTATATCGCAAAAGGAACCTTGCCAGCTTAGCCAGCACAGCTCGTTAACGGGATATTAATCTAATTTTGTTTAATGTTTATTGCTCAAAGTTTTAAGATCAGGTTTAACAGTTTCTAGCCCAAGTGCTTCACCGACCGCTGCGTATGTTAACTTTCCATCGTGTACATTGAGACCATTAAATAAATGTGGGTCATCCAAACAAGCCTTTATCCATCCTTTATCTGCAAGTGAAATAATAAAAGGAAGTGTGGAATTTCCTAACGCCAAAGTTGAACTGCGCGGAACTGCTCCAGGCATGTTTGCAACGCAATAATGCATTATGCCATCTATTTCATAAACTGGATCACTATGGGTTGTGGCGCGTGATGTTTCGAAACATCCTCCTTGATCGATTGCAACGTCAACTAATGCGGCTCCAGATTGTAGGGTAGACAGTTGCTCCTTACTGATCAATTTTGGAGCTTCTGCGCCTGCTACGAGAACGGCACCAATGATTAAATCTGCTTGTAACGCGAGTTCAGAAGTTATCTTTTGTGATGCATATCCATTTTTAAAAAGGTCACCAAAAACATCATCAATATAACGTAGACGCGCTAATGATTTATCTAAGACGGTGACATCGGCACCCATCCCAGCTGCGACCCTTGCTGCATTAGTACCAACCATTCCGCCACCAAGAACCAAAACTTTTGCAGGTGATACTCCAGGAACTCCTCCTAAAAGAACGCCTCTACCGCCATTTGCCCTCTGTAAAGCCCAAGCTCCCATCTGGGGTGCAAGACGACCTGCGACCTCCGACATTGGTGCCAATAGCGGCAAGCCGCCATTTAAATCCGTTACCGTTTCGTAAGCGATTGCCGTACATCCACTTTCGATAAGGTCATGAGTTTGTTCAGGGTCTGGTGCGAGATGAAGATAGGTAAATAAAAGTTGTCCACTTTTAAGCATTTTTCTTTCGATTGCCTGGGGTTCTTTAACCTTAACGATCATTTCAGCTGTATCAAAAACCTCTTTTGCAGTTCCAACGATATTTGCACCCTCTTGTACATAATCACTATCACCAAATCCTGATCCTAGTCCGGCATTTGTCTCTATGATTACGTTATGACCGCGCCCAACCAATTCTCTCACAGCAACTGGTGTCAGACCTACTCGAAATTCTTGTGGTTTTATTTCTTTTGGGCAACCAACTTTCATAAACTAATCTCCTAATTAATTTAGGAGAATAATACGTTGATTGTAATAAAATTTTGTGGCATTTATTGCTAAAGTAAGGTAAAAATTCGCAATTAAATTCTAATTTTAGTAAATATTTTGAAATGAAATTCGACAAAAATAAATTAGATAGCACAGATTTACGAATCCTAAAGACTCTACAGATTAAGGGTAGAATTTCAAACGTGGAGCTGGCTGATGAGATCAATTTATCTCCCTCAGCATGTCACAGAAGGATCCAAAGAATTGAGGAGGGGGGGTTTATTAAAGATTATGTAGCATTATTAGATCCAAGAAAAGTTGGGGTGCCAACGACTGTCTTTGTAGAGATTACATTGACAGCTCAAGCCGATGATATCCTTGATGCTTTTGAGCAAGCTGTTTCTAAAATACCTGATGTGCTAGAGTGTCATTTAATGGCTGGCTCTGCTGATTATATTCTGAAGGTAGTAGCGGAAGATACAGAAGATTACTCAAGGATCCACAGACAACATCTAACGCGCCTACCTGGAGTTGCACAAATGCAAAGTTCTTTTGCGCTTCGTACTGTATTTAAAACTACATCACTACCAATTTAAAGTACCGTGAATATGTATAACCCAAAAATAATAATCATGGAATTTTCTAGAGTTTTCGCTAACATTCTGCGACAATAGTCATCAACTTTGATTGCCCAGAGTTCTTGTGAGTTTTAGTATCTAAAAAAATTTAAATTAATCCGAGACAAGTAGACAAAGTGAAAAATGAAAAATAACCAAAGGGACAAATTTAGTTGGCTAGAGGCTGAACTAAATGAAACATACGATGAAATGTTTGAGG
>NYSJ01000001.1 GCA_002682975.1 Paracoccaceae bacterium | reverse complement strand
GTTCATATGGATCTGCGGGCTGAACATCGAAATGCCCATAAATAAGTACAGTCGGCTTGTCATCTCCAGCATGTAACCAATCTCCATACACAACTGGATGTGTTTCCGTTTTCATTAATCGAGCGTTACTTATGCCAATCGACTGCAACTTAGATGATACCCACTCTCCTGCCTTAACAACATCCTGAAAATGGTCATCTGATGCCGATACAGATGGAATTGATATGAAAGTTTTTAGCTCATCAATAAAACGGTCTTGATTTTGCTCAATGTAAGAATTCCAGGCCATAAGAATTTCCCCTATTTTTTGATACACTATCAGTAAGTAGCTTTTACTTAAAGACAACGACTGCACAAGCATAAAGCCAAAACTACTATGTGCACTCGATCAATTTTTGTTATTACTATAAAAGACTAATTGATATTGTCAGTTGGAGGAAGATATGGGCACAGAATTTTCATTAAAAAATATGAAGGTCATTATTTCTGCTGCTGGTTCCGGTATTGGCAAAGCCATATTGGGACATTTCCACTCACAGGGAGCAAAAATTGCAACATGTGATATTAACCCAGATTTCGTCAGTAGCCTAAACGATCAGTATCCCGGAATATATACAGAAATTCTGGACGTCTCCAATGAACATTCAGTTCAGTCATTCTGTTCTAATGCAATAGAAAATTTAGAAGGTCTTGACTGTTTGGTGAACAATGCAGGAATAGCGGGGCCAACCAGCAAAATTGAGGAAATTGACGCGTCAGACTGGTCAGAGTGTTTAAATATTTGCTTAACGAGCCAATTTTTGTTCATAAAAAATTGCGTGACAAAACTTCGGTTAAGTGAGAATCCTTCTATAGTCAACGTCTCCTCCGCTGCAGGAAAAATGGGCTTTGCCCTGCGATCACCTTATGCCGCTGCTAAATGGGGTGTTATTGGCTTAACAAAATCACTAGCTATTGAGTTGGGTAAAGACAATATACGGGTTAATGCTATTTTACCCGGTTTGGTAAAAGGCGAAAGACAAAAAAATGTCTTAATGGCAAAAGCACAGCGCTTAGGCAAAAGCTTTGCCGAAATCGAAAAAGAGGCATTCTCATTTACATCGATAAAGTCATATGTCTCCGCCGAGGACATAGCAAACCAGATCATGTTTTTAGCATCACCACTAGGGGCGAGAATTTCTGGACAGTCAATTGCCATTGATGGTGATACAAAGATGCTGGCCTGAGCCACAAGTTTTAGGAAATAATTAAAAATTATTTTTCTTTTTTCCCAACCGGTTTCAAATTTTCAAACTTTTTACCAGTCTTGTCTTCAAATTCCTTTTCATCCCAGAAACCAATTAATATACCTAACTCAGCTGCTTTTTTTTGAGACTCTAAGACATCCTCAGTTCCGGTAGTTCTACTATGATGGCGCATTGCCCAAGACTCAAGAGCTGACTCTAACCGAAACCTTGCCTCTTGGTCGATCGTATTCGTTGAGCTAGCAAGGTCTATAAGTTCATGTGGATCAGAAAGTAAATCAAATAGGATCGGTTCAAACCCTTCACATCTTATGTATTTCCATCGTCCATCAAATATCATTTTTGTGTGGGCTAAATCTTGTTGTTGATTGAGCTCTTTTGCCATTTCAGACCAATGATAATCATGTTCACTGATAACATAATTTCGAGAGAAACCTGCTGTCCCCTTTAAAAGGGGTGTTAAATCACGCCCCTCAATTATATGCGGCTTAGGAGCACATCCAAAAAAGCTTAGAATAGTTGGCGCCAAGTCAATCATCTCAACAAGTTCAGTTTTAANACTCCCCCGAGATTTATCTGAAACTTTTCTAGGATCATGGATTATGAGNGGCACCTTTACAGCCATTTCATGATAAAAGTCCTTATCTCCCATCCAGTGNTCACCTAAATAATCGCCGTGGTCAGATGAAAAAATAATNNCCGTGTTTTCGCTTAAATTAGACTTGTCCATCCANTGGAATAACCGGCCCAAATTGTCATCTANCTGCTTTATTAATCCCATGTAAGCCGGTATCACATGATCTCGCACTTCATCTCTAGAGAAGCATCTTGAAACCCGCGCGTTTTGATATGCACGAAGTAGCGGATGATTGGTCCGCTTTTCTTTATCGGAACGAATTGGTTTATTGATATCCTCTTCTGAATACATTTTATGATAGGGAGACGGAACAATATATGGCCAATGAGGTTTAATATAGGATAAATGACAGAGCCAAGGTTGATCATTTTCACTAGCCTGTGACATGAAATCTATCGCTCTATTTGTCATATAAGCGGTCTCAGAATGCTCCTCAGGTATATTTGCCGGCAATCTTGAGTTTTTCAAAAGCCAACCAGATAACAAATCCCCATTTTCACTAAGCCCAGAATTAGCAAAGTCTCCCCAGGGATTATCTGAAGTATACCCATTTTCCGCTAAGTAATCATCATAAGAGGACCACCGCTGGCGCGCACTATTTGGATGCAATCCATCATCTCGCTCAAAAGGTACAAAACCACATTCAGAAACACGGACCCCAATTTCACTATTCGGATCAATGCCAAGCCAAGCCATTCCCTCAGCATCGGCAACCATGTGTGTTTTTCCAACTAAAACGGACTGTATACCATTTTTTTTAAGATGATCGCCAATAGTTCGCTCACCGACCCTTAATGGCATCCCATTCCAAGTAGAACCGTGACTTCTCACATATCTACCTGTGTAAGCGGACATTCTAGACGGTCCACAAACTGGAGATTGAACATAAGCATTATTAAATTGGACACCTCGCTTAGCAAGGGCATCTATATTGGGCGTATGTAATTTTGAGTGCCCATAACAACTTAGATAATCGAATCTTAACTGGTCAGCCATAATCCATAATACGTTAGGGGGAGAAGTCATAAGTTATTACCAGTAATAATCAATTTTTATGCCCGTTTGGCGATCNATAGGTTTCAGTNAGTGTTTTGTATAATCACTTAGAGGCCAAATATTCCCTAAGCAAAGTAATATCNACTTAAGTTCAACTTCTGAATTTTTTTTAATCTGCCTATTTATTAAACTCTATAAATTATTTTAGACTAATTTTAATCCTGATAAAAGCGATGTGCTATATCAATTTAGCATTTTGATATTTTTCTTTAAAGTTTGATCTACGTTGATAGGGCTACGGAGTGATTTTTTAATTGTCCTTTACGATTAATCCGTAGCTAGAATTGNATGGTCTCCCGATTCAGTTTGTTTATTTTGGCAGGGTTGAGAACAGTGTTACAAAATCGTTTTGGCNCTGCACTTTTTTAGCTAATACTTAGAAAATGATCCAAAGTTAAAAAGCAAGCGTAACAANTNTATTANAAAGGANGTTGCTATGCTTAAACCGTGTTTAAAACCCTACCTAATTGGATACGTGAACGAACATTATGAAGATGTAGACGACCAGCTAGTATTTGCTTACGATGAGGCTCATGCAACTAAAATTGTGCTAGAGACTTATCAGGATGCTAAATTTGTTTTCCAATCTCGCCCAGCTGTAGAGCAATCTGCTGCGGCCTGATCTCAAACCAAACAGTAGCTTTCCATATAACAGATATTGATGTTTTGTATCAACGAATGTAAACTGCCTAAGCAGTTATACGGCAGTGTATCGTAGCATGTTTAAAAAAGTTTTTTTCACGTCCTTAGTATTACTTCTTAGTTCTTGTGGGACTACTAAAGGGGTTTTAGATGGAGCGGGGTCTATTCTTGAAGGATTAGCCTCTGACGTTCGAAGTGTTGGCGACTATTTGAATTAGGTTTCCAGCCAATATATCAAAAAAACTGGTTCAATTTGAAAACCTCATGTTTGGAAAATTTTGGAGATTAGATGTATCCATTCATAAGAATGGCGAAGGAGTTATTCGTTAACAGGTATGCACAAAACCTATCTGTTGGCGAAATTCATGAGTCATTTCATATTTGCTGGCCGTGGGATCTTGATTTCTGGTTTGAGCTAAATAATGGACGGGCACTCACATTGTACGATTTAGGTCGCATCCCATTTTCGGGCAAATCAGGTTTTAGTAGGGTCATTTTCAAGAATAAATGGTCAATGACGATGGCGGGTGCAAATGTACGATATAGAAAACGTATTAGGGCCTTTAATCGAATAAAAATGCAAACACGTACAGTTTGTTGGGACAGCAGATTCTTGTACATCGAACAATGTATGTGGAACTCAAAAAATGAGTGTGCTGGGCACATTGTTTATCGGGCAGCCTTTGTAGGAAAAGATGGAATTATTGATCCACAAAGAATTTTTGATGAAATTGAACTGAAGCAACAGTCACCTAAGATGCCAGATTGGTTGAGAGGCTGGGTTGAGTCAGAAAAGAAAAGACCTTGGCCTCCAATGCAAGAATAGCTTGCTTTAGTCTTTAGGAACTTGTTTTACTGCTTAAAGCAGCGGGAGACTAGTCTATGAATAATTCAAAAAAAACATGGGGTTGGTTTTTTTATGACTGGGCCTGTCAACCTTACAACACACTAATGGTTACATTTATCATAGGCCCATATTTCGCTACTGTGGCCGCCGAGTATTTCATCGCTAACGGACTAGACAGCGTGACTTCCCGAGCCAATGCTCAATATTACTGGTCTTTAACCATAACAATCGTTGGCTTGATAGTTGGCCTCACGGCACCATTTATCGGTGCGATTGCAGATACTTATGGCAATAGAATAAAATGGATTTATCTGTTTTCTACTTTATTGATTATTGGTGCTTTTAGTTCCTGGTTTGGCCTACCAGATGGCTCTAATTGGCATTGGCTATTGATCTCTTTTGGCATAGGGTTTGTAGGAGCCGAATTGGCTTACATTTTCAGTAACGCCCAACTACCATCACTGGGTGATAAATCTGAAACCGGTGCGATCTCTGGAAGTGGATTTGGGTTTGGATACGTAGGTGGCCTAGTATCTCTTGTAGTAGTCCTCACTTTATTTGTTGAACAGGAAAATGGAAAAACACTAATTGGCTTTGATCCAATTTTTGGCCTCAACGCTGAAGCTAAAGAGGGAACACGCTTCGTTGGCCCTTTTGTTGCTATGTGGTTTATCATTTTTTCCATACCTTACTTTATGTGGATTAATGATAAGTCCGAGCGGCGCATGGGCGCTAGCATAGGAAAGGGTCTGGGAGAACTTTGGAAAACTATAATCAGCTTGCGCAATAAAAAAAGTACAATCAGATATCTTATTTCAAATATGTTTTATCGCGATAGCTTGAATGGCCTTTATAGCTTTGGAGGGGTTTATGCTGCCTTAGTTCTTGACTGGTCGATTGTTCAAATTGGGACTTTTGGAATAGTTGCAGCACTTGCAGCAGCAGTTTGCAGTTGGCTCGGTGGTAAGTGGGATAGACGAGTGGGGCCAAAGCCAGTGATACTCATAAGTATACTTATCTTAACTGGTGTGTGTATAATAGTTGTTGGAATGTCCAGAGTATCTTTTTTTGGTATCCCATTGGCTGAAAACTCAAGTATTCCTGATAACATTTTTTATGGATGTGGAGTTTTAATTGGCGGCTTCGGAGGTACTCTCCAATCTGCCAGTCGAACCATGATGGTAAGACACACGAACACCTCTAATTCTACTCAGTATTTTGGCATATATGGATTGATTGGCAGAGCCACCGCCTTTCTTGCTCCNGCACTNATTGCATACGTTACAGCAGCGACCAACAGTAATAATCTTGGCATATCTCCGCTTATTTTACTTTTTTTGATTGGTTTATTTCTCATGCTTCGGGTAAATCCTGAAGGAGATGCAAGCTAAGCTAATTGTGATAGTTTATACTTGCAAAACTTTTGATCTGAATATAACGCTCATGCGTTAGTATTTACTTAACAAGTCACCGCTACCTTGGATAAAAAACGGGAATAAATTTTATGGAAAAACTTCTTATTGGCATTCTTGCCATGGCGTCAGTAGTAGTGGCGTCAAACATTCTAGTCCAATTCTTNTTGCTAGATGGTTTACTTACTTGGGGTGCATTCACCTACCCCATTGCATTCTTAATTACTGATCTGATGAACAAAAGCTACGGCCCCAGAGAAGCTCGGAAAATAGTNCTTGCGGGATTTATCACAGGCATTTTATGCTCTCTTATAGGAAGCAAAATTATGCTACAGGGTGACGGCTACGAATATCCAGCGGTTGCATTAAGAGTAGCATTTGCATCTGGTATCGCATTTATTATAGCTCAATTTTTTGATATAGCTGTTTTCAATAAATTACGCTCAGCTGCATGGTGGAAGGCTCCTCTGGTCTCGTCGCTTCTCGCTTCTTTGATTGATACCACTATTTTTTTTACAATTGCATTTTCTTCTCAAATACCGCTGTTCTCAGAGGCAGCAAATGGCGAAATTTCTTGGGCATGGGAAATAGTTCCATTTTTAACCATTGGCTCCGACTCGCCGTTATGGGTATCACTCGCAGTTGCTGATTTAATGGTAAAGTGGATCATTGGATTACTAGCGTTAATCCCCTTTCGATTTTTTGTATCATTTTATTTACTAAAAGATAATAAAATATCTTGAAAAATTTTCATTCTATGACACGATAGATTTAGAATGAAACAAACGAAAGGAGGTGGTCCAGTGTCTAAAAAGGTATTGGAGAGAGGTGTCGGAACAGTTTGGAGTAGTCGCATCTAGGGCAGTCCTGAAAATGCAAAACTTTTAATTGGTGAGCCACCTAACCGGCCCATCTCCGAAAAATCTTGGAAGGCCGCTCTACCTGAGCGGCCTTTTTTAATATTTTTTTAAAAGTAAAAAATGGTAAATACCAAAAATGCTAAAAATTGATGAAAAGGTAACAATAAAAAGTTGGGAATTAAGCGAGCAGTTTATAAAAGCTTCTGGACCTGGCGGACAACACGTCAATAAAACAAACAGCGCAGTGGAATTAAGATTTGAGGCCGAAAAATCACCATCATTATCTCAGATAGTAAAGATACGATTAAAAAAAATTGCAGGAAGTAAATGGACAAAAGATGGTGCAATTGTTCTTAAGTGCGATGATACAAGGCACCAAATTCGAAATCGAGAAATCGTGCTAAAACGCTTAAAGGATATGGTGAGAAAATCTTTAATCGCACCCAAAAAACGATTAGCCACGAAGCCAACATTAGCTAGTAAACGTAGGCGACTTGCTACGAAAAAAAATCGAGCTGATTTAAAATCTAATAGAGCGCGAATTTCAACAAAGGATATATCTTTTGATTAATGCAACCCCGAAATGGAATGTTTGGGCTATTTGTTATTAAAACTCACGATATTCATGATACCCCAATGTATTTCAATTCTTAAAACTTTTTTACGCCACTTTTTTCCAAAATTATGGGGATAAACTCCAATTTAAGCAAAAAAATCAAAAAAAAAATCATTTTATGCGAAATATTACACACTATTTGTTGTGTTATTACACAATATTCAGTTACAGTCACACCGTGAAGCCCAACTTATTGGGTATTTAATAAGGAGAAAAATATGTCAAAGCCAATGACGAAGACACAGCTTGTAGCGGCTCTGTCTGAAGAAATGGGTACAGATAAGAAATCTGCTAATGCAGCACTAGATGCAATTTGTGGGCTCATTACAAGAGAAGTTTCGGGCGGCGGAGCGATCACTTTACCAGGTGTTGGTAAAATCATGTGTCGCGCTCGACCAGAACGACTAGTGCGTAATCCTGCAACAGGAGAACAATTCACAAAAGCGGCTGACAAAGTTGTCAAAATGACAATCGCAAAAGCTTTAAAAGAAAGTGTGAATAGCTAATAACGATTAAAGTGGAATTCAAAAGGGGTCGCTTTAGGCGGCCCTTTGCTTTTTGGTAAATTGGCTTTAGATCCATTTTTTTTGGAGGAGATTTGAGTCTAAAAGCGTTAATTCTTGGCCTGATGTTTGCTTTTATTTGGTCCTCCGCCTTTACTTCTGCGCGCGTTATAGTGAGTCATGCTCCACCTCTTGGAGCACTTTCACTGAGATTTTTCTTATCGGGCATCATAGCGCTGATAATTGCTATTTGGCTCAGGCAGAACTTCAAGCTTACAAAAAACCAATTGCAGGCAACAATTATATTTGGGATTTGCCAAAATACAATTTATCTCGGTCTCAACTTTTTAGCGATGCAGTGGATTGAAGCATCTTTAGCAGCAATCATTGCTTCAAGTATGCCACTATTAGTAGCTTTGCTCGGGTGGCTGTTTTTAGGGCAACGATTATCTATCATTGGTGTTGTGGGGCTCGGGATTGGTTTCTTGGGTGTCACTATAATAATGGGATTTAGACTGAATACAGGCATAAGTGAGTTGGGTTTGATATATTGTGTCTTAGGGGCCGCAGCATTATCAATTGCAACACTTGCAGTACGAAATACTAATTCTGAAGGTAACCTGATGGTGATAGTTGGCTATCAGATGTTAATTGGTGGGGCTTCACTATCAATTTTTTCAATTATGTTAGAGACCTACATAATAGTATTTAATTGGGCACTTTTAGTTGCATTTGTTTATACAACTTTGGTCCCTGGCCTAATTGCCACAGTGATTTGGTTTTGGTTAGTGAATGAAATTGGCGCTGTAAAAGCAGCAACTTTTCATTTCTTAAATCCGTTCTTTGGAGTCACGATTGCAGCGGTAATGCTAGGTGAACCACTTGGTGTACCTGATTACTTTGGAGTTTCAATTGTGACTTTAGGAATATTGCTCGTACAAACTTCAAAGGAGAATAGCTAAGGTCTTGAGATCTAATAGTTACCTTAGCCGATTTGGCCGCCAGCGTACCCAATTTGCCCTCTATTTACAATAAAATGATCCAAAAGCACACACGCCATCATAGCCTCTGCCACAGGAACTGCCCGTATTCCAACACATGGATCGTGGCGGCCTTTTGTTACAACTTCAGTTGCTTGACCACTTTTAGTAATAGACTTACGTGCACTCAAAATGGACGACGTTGGTTTTACTGCAAATCTAGCCACAATATCTTGCCCTGTTGATATTCCGCCCAAAATACCACCAGCATGATTAGAAGTGTATTCTGGGTTACCATCATCCCCGATAAATATCTCATCAGCATTTTCTAAGCCAGTTAACTCTGCAGCTTGCATTCCTTCGCCGATCTCAACACCCTTTACTGCATTTATGGACATCATTGCAGAAGCTATATCCATATCCAATTTGCCATAAATTGGAGCGCCTAATCCAGCAGGCACTTTACTTGCTCGCACCTCAATTACTGCACCTGTAGAATTGTGCGATTTCCTAATCTCATCTAAATATTTAGCCCATCGTTCAGCGGCTTTCTTGTCTGGAGACCAAAAATCATTCTCACCTATTTCTTGCCAATCAAAATTACGTCTATCAATTTTGTATGGGCCTATTTGAGTTAGGTAAGCTCTTATTCGAATG
The DNA here is from genome assembly GCA_002682975.1 of Paracoccaceae bacterium. Next base: position 10,024 of record NYSJ01000001.1, on the reverse strand, counting down.
TCTGGTATCAGTTGTGATAAAACTGCGCGAGCCACTCCTCCAGCAGCAACACGTGAGGCCGTTTCTCTTGCTGAAGACCTACCACCGCCACGATAATCTCGAATACCATATTTCTGCCAATAAGTTATATCAGCATGCCCTGGCCGAAAGGTATTTTCAATCTCACTGTAATCTTTGGATCTTTGATCTGTGTTTTGAATGAGAAGCTGAATTGGTGTCCCAGTAGTCTTATTTTCAAAAATACCTGACAGGATTTCCACCAGATCTTTTTCACGTCTTTGCGTAGTATACTTACTTTGACCCGGTTTTCGCTTGTCCAGGTAATTTTGAAGGTCTTTTTGGGATATTTCTACACCTGGAGGACAGCCATCAATGGTTGCTCCGATAGCTTCCCCATGGCTCTCACCCCAGGTTGTTACGCGAAATAAATGTCCAAATGTATTNATACTCATTACAAGTCCCTGTGTNTACANATGGTGTAAACCTTGATCAACTATTCCTCAAGTCAATTCCTCTTGATCATTATTAAATCTGTGTATATGAAAAAAGTACCTCGGGGTGCCTTTTGGCTGAGACATATGAATGAACCCGTTGAACCTGAACCGGTTAGAACCGGCGGAGGGAAGGTCTGGGCGTNGTCCTGAACTACTCTCCGCCAGCATAAGGAGAGAATAATGTTTAAACTTACTTTTGCGGCGGGATTATTGAGCACAAGCATGGCCTTAGCTCAAATACCCACTTTAACAGTATACGCACCAGATTATTTTACCTCTGAATGGGGTCCAGGCCCCTCTATAGAGAGTAAATTTGANGAAACTTGTAATTGTGATTTAGTTTTTTCTGCAGGAGAACTATTACCAAGACTTGTACTTGAGGGTCAGACTACTAAGGCTGATATAGTAATTGGCCTAAATACAGATATCACAAAAAAGGCCAGAGATTTAGGAATATTCTCTCCTCACAAACAAGACAATAATCGTCTCAAGCTTCCTATCGATTGGGATGATGAAATATTTTTACCATTTGATTGGTCTTACGCCAGTTTTGTATTTGATACGACAAAAACAAAACCACCGAGTAGCTTCGAAGAGTTACTGAGTTTACCAAAAAATATTAAGATAGTGATCCAAGATCCCAGAAGTTCAATATCTGGTCTCGCACTGATTTTATGGGTTAAAAAAATATATGGGGAAAATGCTGGTGAATATTGGCAAAAACTCGCGCCAAAAATATTGACCGTTACTAAGGGGTGGTCGGAGGCCTATGGTCTTTTCACTGACGGAGAAGCAGCAGGGGTTCTTTCGTTCACAACATCCCCAGCATACCATATAGCGGTGGAAGAAGATATCACAAAGGAGGCGGCCATATTTAAGGAAGGACACTATCCTTTCTTTGAACTTGCAGCCAAAGTTAAATCGTCAAAAAACGAAGAACTTGCTTCAATGTTTATGAATTTCATTCTATCTGACGAATTTCAGGATTTAATACCTATGACAAATTGGTCTTATCCATCTGCACAAGACAAAGATGAATGGCCCTCGGTTTTCGCTGATCTACCGCAGCCAAAAGCAGCTGTTTATTTTTCAGAAAATGAAGCATCAGAAATAACTAAGCAGGCAATAGAAGAGTGGCGCAACGCACTTTCTCAATAATCGCAAATACCCTTCTGCTTTTTGTAGTTTTTGGTCCGTTAGTTGTTCTTCTATTTAATGCGGACCAGAACCTTACTTTTACGAAAGCTGATTGGGCAGCATTAAAATTTACGCTAAAGCAAGCTGCTTTATCCTCACTTCTGTCGGTATTAATGGCATGGCCGTTGGCCTTAGCGCTATCTCGAAGACACTTTATTGGCAGGCGGCTTTTAATAATTACTTTAAGCGTGCCCTTCATACTTCCCGTGATAGTTGCTGTGTTAGGGTTATTATCAATTTTTGGTAATTCAGGGCTTTTAAACTCTCTATTAAAAATTTTTGGTCTCCCAGTATTTTCAATATATGGCCTTACTGGCGTGTTATTGGCTCATATCTTTTTCAATATTCCTCTGGCAACCAGGGCGTTTTTACTCGCTATAGCTCGGAGGCCAGCAGAACTCGAGCGCGTCGCCGACGGTTTAAACCTAAAATTTTTAATGCGTTTTTGGATACTAGACTGGCCAATCCTACGCTTGGTCGGTCCACAAATATTCAGTCTCATTTTTGCACTTTGCCTGACAAGTTTTGCCGTTGTTTTAACTTTAGGAGGAGGGCCTAAAGCTACCACTCTTGAATTAGCGATATATCAAGCATTCCGGTTTGAGTTAGATTTTGGAAGAGCAGCATTTTTAGCTTTAATACAACTTTCTATCGCAGCTTTGGCATGCTGTTTTTCAATCATAATTTTTGGTCTGCCCACAAATTTTAATAAAGGCTTAGATCGACAGGTACATAAAAAATATTTGAGCATCGGATCTACAGTATGGGATTTTAGCGTTATAATGTTACTTGGCTTATTCTTAATTTTACCGTTAATTTCAGTTGTTGCAGAAGGTGTTCAGCATTTTTATTTATTAGAAAACACTATCTGGACTTCAATATTAAACTCTATCAAACTTGCTCTTTGCTCAGCGCTAATATCAACAATTTTGGCATTGGGTTTTATGAATAAATGGGGTGAAGTAGTTGGAACTTTAAGCGTCGCTGTTTCGCCACTAATTATAGGGGCAGGCCTATTTCTCATGGTCCGTAATTATATAAATCCCTTCGAGATTACCTTCTGGGTTACCCTTACTGTAAATTCCTTAATGGGTCTTCCATTCTCCATTCGGATTATGCGTCCTGCATCTGACGAAATAGTATCAAATTTTAAAAACCTTGCGAATGCAATTTCGATGGGACCGCTTGCTTGGTTTTACTGGGTATATATACCCAGATTAAAAGAAGCCTTGACCTACAGTATGGGGCTTGTGGCAGCGCTATCTATGGGTGATTTAGGTGTAATTGTTCTATTTGGAGGTGCAGATTTTGAAACACTTCCACTTATAATATATCAGTTAATGGGTGCCTACCGTACNGAGCAGGCAATGGCATCAGCTGTAATATTAGTTTCAATTTCAATAGGAATTTTCTTAATCTTTGACAAAATTGGAAAGATGAAAAATGCTTGAGCTTAATTTTTCTTTAGTCAAAAATCATTTAAGTCTCTCAGCTAATATATCCTTGGAAGCTGAGAAGATTTACGCTGTAGTGGGACCGTCTGGGGCCGGCAAATCAACCTTTTTAAATATTTTATCAGGTTTTACCGAGATTTCAAATGGGTCCATAGTATGGAATAAGCAAAAAATTAGTACGCTACCACCATCACAAAGAAACATGTCTATTTTATTTCAAGATAATAACTTGTTCCCACATTTGACCGTTTGGCGAAATTTAGCATTAGCTGTTACTCAACGGCCGAAATTATCTGATGATGATAGCTCCCAATTGAGATCTGCTATGTCCGAAGTTGGAATACTGGGGCTCGAAAATAGAAAGCCTTCGCAACTCTCAGGGGGACAACAAAGCCGGGCAGCATTAGCTAGAGTTTTATTGCAAAAAAATAGCATTTTGTTATTGGACGAGCCCTTCGTCGCTTTGGGTCCATCACTTAAAGATCAGATGCTAGAATTAATCAAAAAGATTGCTAAAAATAGAAAATTGCTCGTTTTGATGGTCACTCATGACCCAGCCGATGCAAAAAAAATCGCATCTCATACAATCGTTGTAAAGGAGAGTACAGTACATGCTCCAATAGACACAAAAGAAGCCCTGGAACCAAAAAAAGGACCTTTATCAGACTATTTAGGAAACAATTGAGCTATAAGACATATCTACTCAAATCAGCTGATTTTGATAGGTCACCGATATTGTTTTCAACAAACTCTGAATTTACTTCAATTGAAGTGCCTGACTTATCGGGAGCGATGAACGAAAGCTCCTCAAAAACCCGCTCTATTACGGTATATAATCTTCGCGCTCCAATATTTTCTACACTCTCATTTACGTCAGCTGCTATTTTTGCCAGTGCATTTATTCCTTCTGGAGAAAAACTTACCTCAACCCCTTCTGTTGCCATTAGAGCTGTGTATTGAAGGGTAAGCGCGTTGTCTGTTTCAGTTAAAATTCTGACAAAATCGTCTTCTGTCAAGGCACGTAATTCAACTCGAATGGGAAGACGGCCCTGAAGCTCTGGTAACAAATCTGATGGTTTTGCGACATGAAAAGCGCCTGAAGCTATAAATAGAATGTGATCAGTTTTTACTGTACCATGCTTTGTGGATACCGTTGTACCCTCGATCAAGGGCAGCAGATCTCTTTGAACGCCTTCTCGACTAACATCCCCACCTCTTGCATCAGATCTTGCACAAACTTTGTCAATTTCATCAAGAAATACGATGCCGTTCTGTTCTACTGAATCTATTGCAGCTCTGGTAACTGCCTCATCATCTAACAGCTTATCTGCCTCCTCNCTCATCAATACTTCGTGACTCTCTCCNACGGTCATTTTTCTTTTGACGGTTCTTCCACCCATTGCCTTGCCAAACAAATCAGATAAATTCATCATCCCCATTTGTGACCCCGACTGGCCGGGTATATCAAACATTGGAAGTGGGCTAGATGTGTCGCTCACATCCATCTCGATCTCTGTTGCGTCCAACTCTCCAGATCGTAATTTCTTTCGAAACATTTCCCTTGTAGCTTCTCTAGCATCTGCACCTGCAATAACATCTAGAACTCGTTCTTCTGCTGCATGCTCTGCATTCGCACGAACTTCATCTCTCATCCACTCTCGGGTCTGATTTATGGATGCTTCTACTAGGTCTCTAACGATTTGCTCAACATCTCGCCCAACATAACCTACTTCAGTAAATTTAGTAGCTTCAACTTTTATGAATGGAGCTTTAGCTAGCTTTGCTAAACGTCGACTTATTTCTGTCTTACCAACTCCGGTTGGACCTATCATCAAAATATTTTTTGGATAAACCTCATCCCTTAAATCATCACCAAGTTGTTTGCGACGCCACCTAGACCTTAATGCAACTGCTACTGCTCGCTTAGCATCTCGCTGTCCAATAATATAACGGTCAAGTTCTGATACAATCTCTCTTGGAGTAAGATCAGTCATTTTAATTCTCCAGTAAAAATCTAAAGTGTTTCAACTGTTAGTTTCCCATTGGTATAAACACAAATATCTGCCGCTATTGCCATCGCTTGGCGGGCTATATCTTCAGCATTCTTTTCACTATTCATCATACCCCTAGCAGCTGCCAGTGCATAATTTCCTCCTGAACCGATTGCCGCAACATCATGTTCTGGCTCTAAGACATCCCCAGCGCCGGTAATAACAAGCAATTGCTCTCCATCTGTTACTATTAGCATAGCCTCAAGTTTTTGAAGATACTTATCTGTCCGCCAATCTTTGGCCAGTTCTACAGATGCTCTTGCCAATTGACCGGGCATGGCGTCAAGTTTAGACTCCAAACGTTCCAGTAGTGTAAATGCGTCGGCCGTAGAGCCAGCAAAACCAGCAATCACATCATGCCCACCTGGAGACAACTTGCGAACCTTCTTTGCCGTTCCTTTAATGACCGTCTGACCCAGGCTTACTTGGCCATCACCAGCGATGACTACTTTTCCGCCCTTCTTAACGCCAATAATAGTGGTGCCGTGCCATGTACTAAATTCTTCTTGTGCCATCAGATCACTACTCCAACAAAATGTGCTCTAATTTGAGAAAAGCAAAATAAGCTACAGATTAAAACCGAATTTGAGGCCGGAGGCTATATGCTCTCTTCAATCCAACTTTGCAACGCTGCTTTTGGAGCGGCGCCGGCACGATTAGACACGACCTCACCATCTTTAAAAATAAACAATGCCGGAATTCCTCGAACACCCATTGAAGCAGCTGCGCTTGGGTTTGTATCAACGTCAACCTTTGCTATTTTGACTTTTCCTTGAAGCTCCACCGCCAACTCTTCCAATGCAGGTCCAATCTGTTTACAAGGACCACACCATTCTGCCCAAAAGTCTACGACTACCGGTAAATCCGAATTTTTAACTTCTGCATCAAATGTTGCATCTGTTACTGCTACTGTTGTCATGGAGTTCTCCTAAACTTTTCCTATCCGACATTTATGGTCGCGTCGTGGAAAGGTCAAGTCATTCAGATCGCGTCTATTGAACTTAGGGCCTTATTCACATCGATTTTCATCAGTTCGGCTGAGTGGGTCCAAATAATTCCTAACTCTATAATTTTTTTTGGAAATACTTTTTGCATTGAGATAGCATAAGCACCCATCTGTTTAAGTATTCCAAGGGGTATTTCGTCAACGCTTGTGGGAACCTCTTGATTGGTTTTGAAATCAATTATAAAAACTGAATTCTCTGATATTACAAGCCTATCAATTACTCCAAGAATTGGTAACACTCCAATAGATTTCACAATTGTTGAAAACTGAACCTCTGCTAAAGTATCTGGAGCAAATATAAATTCAAAGCTCTTCTTTTTTAATATTTTTTCTGCCTGTTTAAATGCTTTGGTCTGCATTTCTTCAGCGACAGTAATTTCTGCCCAGTTTAAAAGGTTAGGCAGTATATTCTGCCAATTATCTGGATTAGTTTTCGGCAATTTTTCCAAAAGTAGGTGCACTATTATCCCAAAAATTTTTGCAGCATCATTTGCATCATCATAGGTGTCCGCATCAAAACTTTTAATACTCTTAGCTCCGGTTAAGCTCGAAGGATTTATAAATTTCTCACATTTTAACGGTGTATTTACTTTTTCTGTAAAAATAGGTGGTAATTTTACTATTTTTTCTTTTTTTGCCAGCTTACCTGAAGACTGGCTTAATAACCACTCACCATGTCTATAAAAAAGACCGTCACCATTAGAAAATGATGTTGTCTTTGCAGCTAAATCAACCAATCCCTTTTCAATTTTTTTGTACCAACTCTCCCCAATATCGGATACATTACCTGCTGCTGCTACTATCAACCAAACCTCGGCTCGAGTCAGTGCAACGTACAATAAGCGATCTCGCTCAGCGGAATTTTGGCACTTTTGATCTTCATAAATTTTAGCTGTTTTGTTACTGCGCTCGGTACTGGAAAATTTTTTGAATGCAGAATTTTCAGTGAAAAGTATTTCATCCGATAGCTCATTCTTAAAGTCATTAGTCTCGGGTAAGATAACTATTGGCGCCTCAAGTCCCTTGGCACCATGAACGGTCATCACTCTAATTTGATTTGCAGAGCTATCGAACTGCCTTTTGATTTGGATATTCTCGTCAGAAATCCATGAAAGAAACCCCGTTAAACTTGGTATCTCAGAAATTTCATAATCCATTGCTTGGGTAAGCAAGGTATCTATACCTTCTTCTGCTTCTTTTCCAAGCCTCCCAATCAATAAGGATCGCCCATTGTGGAGAATTAATATTCTTTCAATCAGTTCGTATGGCCGTACAAACTCAGAAACAGACCTGAGATCCTCAAAAACTTTTAACTCACACAAAAATTTATTTGGGTCTTTTTTTAATGCTTGCCACAAAGTCATTTCTTCACGTGAATGTGCTAAATCGAATAACTGCTTCTCAGTCCATCCAAATAGTGGTGACTTTAAAACTGCTGCTAACGAAAAATCATCGTCCGCATTATCAATAAATGCCAGAAAATTGCATATATCTTTTATTGCAACTTCCCCAGCTAACCTTAACCTATCTGCGCCCGCAATAGGCAAATCAACATCCTTACAAGCCTTTATGATTTCATGAAAAATTTCTGATCTTCGTTGGACAAGAATTAAAAAATCACCAGCCTTAACTGGACGAAAAGTAGGCTTATTATTAATATTTTTTTGCTCTGGGATTTGAATCCCCTCATCTATCATTCCCTTTATTTCTAATGCAATTAAACGAGCTAAACTTACAAAATGATCAGCCTCGCTGATTAGCTCAAGAGTTTCTTCCCATTTTTCCAAGTTGGGATTAATTTTTTTAGGAATAATTGGCCATAAATCAATGCGGCCCGGCAATTCTGATTTAAATGCAATATGTCTTCGTCGCGAACCAAAGCTTTGGTCCTGGCCATTTTCATAAACCTTATCAACAAGATCTAAAATTGCACGCGACGACCTAAATGAGTGGTCAAGAGAAGCTACCTGTAAAGCTTTATCAGCACCCGCTAACTTTGCAGAGAAACTATTACGAACCCTATCAAATTGCCCTGGATCAGCACCTTGAAATGAATAGATCGATTGCTTTTGATCACCCACGACAAAGATTGTTCTAGACCTATCCGCTTTTACACCTTGGCCACTTGTGAGTTCTCTGGCAAGTGTTTCAATTACTTTCCATTGAGAGGGACTAGTATCTTGAGCCTCATCAACTAAAATATGATCTATTCCGCCATCTAACCTATATAAAACCCAGTCAGCAACTTCCGAAGTAGTAAGAAGATTGACAGCGATAGTTATCAAATCATCAAAATCTAGAAGGCCTTTAGCTTGCTTTTGTTCTTTGTAAAATTTTAAAAAAGTCTCAGCAAATTTATGAATAGATAATGAAGTGTTAGCCGCCTGGTAAGAAAGTCTTCTATTCCTAAAGGCCTCTATGCAAATCATAAAATCGTCAATATCATCTATAAAATCTGCTAAAGTACCAGTTCTCATTTCTTTCGTTGAAAATTTTCCTAACTTTGCAGTAAAGGGAGCTTTCGCAGTTTTGCCGTATAGAAAAATGTTTTCAAGAAGTTTGAGACTAGTCAAATCAATGGAAGAAATTTTGCTAAGTTCCTGGGATATTTTTTGATCATTTTGACTCGTAGATTTCTGCAAGCACTCTGATATAATTTTAAGAAAATTCAGTGTACCGTCTTTAAAATGAGAACTAATATCATCATCTATCGAAACTTCACCATTTACTGCGAACGCTTCGTATATTTCTGACTTACTTTTACTTTTAGAGAAAACACCTCTTTTTGAAATGATTTTTGAAATAATATCTTCCCAATTGCTTGCGTTGGCTATCGTTAAAAAATGCTCAAAACTCTCTCTTGCTGACTTATCTTTTGAAATTATTTCAAGGACCCTTAAATATAGATCGCGCTGACTTCTCTCGTTTAATTCTCCAAACTGTGGGGATATACCTGCCTCTAAAGGAAATTTTCTCAACAAAGATGCACAAAATGCATGTATTGTTTGAATTTTTAAACCTCCTGGAGCCTCTATGGCTCGGGCAAACAAGGTGCGAGCCTTTTTAAGCTCAGCAATACTAAGTTTTCGTTGAATACCAGTTTCAAAAAGGCTTAAATTTAAATCCTGATCTGCTAACATCGCCCATTTGCCAAGCCGGTCGAACAATCTATTTTTCATTTCCACCGCAGCAGATTTTGTGTAAGTTAAACATAAGATTTGCTCTGGCTGCACTCCATCAAGTAGCAAACGTGCGACCCTGTCTATTAGAACTTTAGTTTTGCCTGATCCAGCATTTGCGGTAAGCCAAGTCGATAGACTGGCATCTGATGCTGCGATCTGAGCGCTTGTTGCAGAATTTATTTTCATAAAATTTCAACTTCAAATTTATCAGAAGTATCCCATTCACCATAGCGTGAGATTTGATCGTACGGAGAATAATCCTCTTTCAAAAAAAGAGCGCGTCGAGCCTTAAAACCTATGACGGGATTTAGATAAGCGGAGAGCAACTTACCTAACTTAAGCTCAAATTCCTCTAAACTTTCTAAATGAGTAGGTATTTGTACTTCTTTTGCATTTGGCTTGATCGGAACGAAACAGGCAGTCGCAATTTTAACGTTAGTAATTCCTTTAAAGCCACCTTTTTGCAATATCAAAGCGAGTAGATAAAGTTGTTTATCAAAAGAAACTTGCTGTTTTAATGAGGGTAAAGTGCCCGACTTATAATCATAAATAATTGCAGCACCATTTTTCATCAAATCGACTCTATCGACTTTACCCAATATTTCGAAATTTATGTCTTTAATGATTAATTTACCACTTT